>JBBROR010000009.1:0-29301 GCA_038229175.1 Acetobacterales bacterium
CATGGAACCGACTTTCGAACTGGGCTCTGCGCGCCGAATTGAGGCGCGGTGGATAATGGCAGGGCTGCGATATGTCAATGTCTGCCTGACCGTATCTGGCCGGCATGCCCAAACACACATTACCGCACCCGGCGGCGCCGTGTATGTGCCCGGTTGACGCGCCGGGCGCCAGCGCCGATGTGCGCAGTCTCACAGGAGACGCACATGTCCGAAGCCCCTACCCCCGTCCGGCGCAGCGACAACAGCTTTGCCGCGGCCGGCTTCCTGGTCATGTGCTTCGCAATCGTCGGTCTGGTGGGCATATTCGCCACCTTCGCCGCCCCCCTGCCGTTCTACCACGCCATGGTGCGCGACGTGGCGCTGGACGATGCGCTGATGGCCTTGCGCGGCCCTAACCCGCTGGCCGACATCAAGGCCCTGGCGCCGCGCCTGGACGAAAGTGCCAAGGCGTTCAATCCGCTGCCCGCCAATGCCGAACTGGCCGTGGCCGCCGAACGCGCCGCCATGCACAATCGTTTCCGCGAGGAGGCGGATGCAACGGCGTATCGCATGAAGCTGATGATCGGGATCGTTACGGTGATGGCCGCCGTGTTCGGCGCCGCCATTACGGGTCTTGGCCGACGCTGAATTCCCCGGTCGCCTGTTCCACCGCCGCGCTTAACAGGGGCGCCAACGCACGATACTCCGCCGCCCGTGCCGCGTTCGGCCGCCACACCAGGCCCAGCGTCCGAAACGCCTTGTCGCCGGACAAGGGCCGCAGAACAATGCCGGTCCGGGCAGTGATCCCCGCGCTGACCGCAAGTTCGGGCAACAGCGTGACACCCAGCCCACCGGCTACCATCTGTACCAGCGTATGCAGGCTGGTGGCGGCAAAATCCTCCGCCGGCGCATTGCCGCGGTCATAGCCACATACCTGCAACGACTGGTCGCGCAGGCAATGCCCGTCCTCCAACAGCAGCAGATGCTCGGCGGCCAGCAGGTTTGCCGGAATGCTGTCGCGAGACGCCAGGACATGCCCCCTTGGCAGTGCCGCCACGAACCGGTCTCGCACCACAGGCAGCGTCTCGAAGCCCTGGCAGGCACAAGGCAGCGCCAGCAGAGCCAGATCCAGCCGCCCGGCGGACAGGTCGTCCACCAGATGCGGCGTGGTATCCTCACGCAGGAACAAAAGCAGGTTGGGAAACGCCTCCCGCAACGCCGGCATCAATCGCGGCAGTAAAAACGGACTCACAGTGGGGATCACGCCCATGCGCAGCCGGCCGGTCATCGGTGCGCGCGCGGCGTCTGCCGCCTCCACCATGGCGGTAAGCGAGGCCAGGGCCGCGCGCGCGCGTTCCACCAACTCGCGGCCCAGCGGCGTGAACAGCACGCGCTTACCGCTTTCGCGATCAAGAATTCGCGTGTCCATCTGCCGTTCGAGCGCCAGCAAGCCGGCGGAGAGGGTAGATTGCGTCACCGCACAGGCATCTGCCGCCCGGCCGAAATGCTGGAATTCTGCAAGCGCTGTCAGATAGCGGAGCTGCTGCGGCGTCGGCAGAGGCGTCATCGAACGTATCGATCAAAAGCTGTCATTTAGACAAATCTCCATTTGACGCTGCATTGCAAAACGATCGTGGCCACGCCGACCACGCTCGATTTTTCTGATTACCTGACATCGGATTTTTCATCGAAACATTCATTGTGCGGTGCGGCATGATGGCTATGTAGGTTTGAAGGCAAGATTTGCTGCGCCTGCACATTTCGATACGTTTGGGAGAAGCCGCATGTTGACCGTTGGTGATAAGTTCCCCGAGTTCAAACTGACCGCCGTCAAGGGCGGTGCCGAAGGCCTGGGTGGCCCGGGCGTGTCCTTCACCGAAATCAGCAACACGACGGACGAAGGCAAGTGGAAGATCGTCTTTTTCTGGCCGAAGGATTTCACGTTCATCTGCCCGACCGAGATCGCCGCCTTTGGTAAGCTGAACGGTGATTTCCAGGACCGCGACGCCGTGGTGTACGGCGCCTCCACCGACAACGAGTTCGTGCATCTCAACTGGCGGCTTCACAACGCTGATATCAACGACCTGCCCTTCCCCATGCTGGCCGACGTCAAGCGCGATCTCACCAGTGCATTGGGAATCCTCGACAAAACCGAAGGCGTGGCACTGCGCGCCACCTTCATCGTCGACCCCTACGGCGTCATCCAGTGGGCGTCGGTCAACGGCCTCAACGTCGGCCGCAACCCGAACGAGGTGATCCGCATCCTCGACGCGTTGCAGACCGACGAACTGTGCCCATGCGGCTGGACCAAGGGCGAAGACACGCTGAAGCCAGCGGAACTGTTCGACAAGGCCGCCTGATAGCTTTTCAAACGCACATGCTGAGATCAGGCCCTTCGGGGCCTGGTCCATTTCTGCACTGGAAAATCTCTATGTCGATCGAAAGCCTCAAGAACGCGCTGCCCGAGTACGCCAAGGATCAAAAACTGAACCTCGGATCGCTGGCGATGGACCCCACGCTGAACACCCAGCAACTCGCCGGCACGTTCATCGTCTCCGCCCTGGCGTCGCGAAACGCCATGGTGATTCGCGCGATCCTCGCCGAATTCGCCCCAAAACTGTCGGCCGAGGCGCTGAATGCCGCCAAGGCCGCCGCCTCTGTGATGGCGATGAACAACGTCTATTACCGCTTCACCCACCTGATGGGTGGTGACTACGCGAACCTGCCAGCCAAACTGCGCATGAACGTGATGGCGCGGCCGGGCGTGGAAAAGGCGGATTTCGAATTGTGGTCGCTGGCCGTCTCGGCCATCAACGGTTGCGGCATGTGCATGGAAAGCCATGAGAAAGTGGTGCGCCACGGCGGTCTTTCGGCCGAACAGGTGCAGACCGCAGTGCGTATTGCCGCGGTCGTGCACGCTGTGGCTGTCACGCTGGAATGCGAAGCAGCCTTGGCCTGACATCCGCCAAGGCGGTTCTGGCTTGGTCGCCGCCAGGGCGGCTCTGGCTTGGTCGCCGCCAGGGCGGCTCTGGCTTGGTCGCCGCCAGGGCGGCTCTGGCTTGGTCGCCGCCAGGGCGGCTCTGGCTTGGTCGCCGCCAAGGCGGCTCTCGCCTGCTCATCGCCTTCACCCATCGTTAACGCGAAGGCGGCATGATGAACCCAGAATACTGGGGTTCCGCATGCCGCCGTCCGAAGCACTCGCCTCCCTCACCCGCCGCCCGCCACCTCCCAACCCGCCGCGCGCATCTTCCGCCGGAACGGACAGGTTTCTGGCCTTCGCCTTCGCTGCCGCGGACCTGCTGGTGGAAACCGATATCGATGGCGTCATCGGCTTTGCCGCCGGCGCCTTCCCCAGCCGCTTTGGGCGCCCGGCGCAGGACTATATTGGCCGCCCAATCAACAGCCTGTTCGCGGCCACCGATCACGAGACGCTGGATATCGCGCTTGCCATGATCCGCCAGTCCGGCCGTATCTGCCCCATGCAGCTCAGCCTGGCGGACACGGCGCATTCCCAGGTGTCCGTGGGCGCTTTCCTCCTGCAAACAACGCCGCAATGCGCCAGGCTCAGCTTCTCGATCGGGCCGATTGCCGCAAGCCTGAACTCCGCAAGCCTGAACTCCGCAAGCCTGGGCGCGGCTGGACAGGGGCCCTCTCCCCTGGCTGATCCGCGCGGCTTCGCCCGCATTGCGGAACTGGCAATGCGCCAAGGCACGCAGGGTGGCCTGGGCCTTGTGGAGGTGCAGAATTGGCACGCCATACGCGAATCGATGTCCGGTGCCGATCAACGCGCCATCAGCGCCATCATTGGCGATGTGCTGGGTGCCAGTGCCGGCAACGGTGGCGCCGGTTTCTTGACCGACGGCCGCTATGGCCTGATGACCGAACGACCGCTCGACATGGCCGATCTCGTAAACCGGTTGGAAAAGGCGTTGCTGGGCAGCCCCGCCAAAGGTCGGGCCATCATCCGCGGCACGGAGATCCCTCTCGCGCATGGCACCATGCCGGCACCCCAGGCAGCGAGAGCACTGCGCTATGCGCTGGGTCGATTCGCTGATGGTGGGACCGAGGCCGCCAAAGGCATCGGGGCCGAGGGAGGCTTCGAACGCATTATCGCCTGCGCCGCGCAACACGCCCAGGCCGTGCGCGAAACGCTGGAGGCGCGGCGTTTCCGCCTGCTCTATCAGCCTGTGGTGCACCTGTCAGACAGGTCCATCCATCATTTCGAGGCGCTGATCCGGCCCTCTTCCAACCCGTCAGGGCCCAGCCAGCAGCCGCAGGAATTTGTCACCTTCGCCGAAGCGCTCGGGCTGTCGGAGGTGCTGGACTGGGCTGTTCTGGAAACCGCTCTCGCGGCGCTCGATGAAAATCCAAATGTTTGCGTCGCTGTGAACATGTCCGGCCTGTCGATACAAAACCCGGAGTATCGCCGCCAGATTCTTGCCCGCATTCAGCAGGCCCGCACGGTCGCGGGCAAAAATGCACCAAGCAGGCTGATGATCGAGCTGACCGAAACAGCTGAAATTGAAGATCTTGCCGCCGCCGCTTCCACCATGGAGCAACTCCGTTCAGTGGGCGTGCCAGTCTGCCTGGACGATTTTGGAGCGGGGGTGGCTGTGTTTCGTTATCTCCGTGCCTTTGGCGTGGATCACGTAAAGCTCGACGGCGACTATGTGCGCGCGTCCTGCAAGACCCGCCGCGACAGGGCGTTGGTGGGGTCTATGGTTGAACTTGCCATCTCGGCCGGAGCAAGCGTGGTTGCCGAAATGATCGAGACCGACGAGCAGGTAGCGCTGATGCGCGAACTTGGCGTTGAATTCGGTCAGGGCTGGCTGTTCGGCCGCCCCGGACGCCTGCCTGGCAGGAATTGAACGACACAGCACTGCGGGAAGCAAAGAAAGCTCCAGATCTCCATTACTGGAGATCCGGAGCCTTCACATTGTCAAGCGGATTGAACAGGAGGACCTGTTTCAGACGGCAACCATCCCCGATTTCATCGAGGTGGAAACCCAGGTCACGCCAGTCATCCTGGCCATGAGACAATGAGACACTGGATCACCTCCTTTCTGTTGTTACCACCATAATATCGCACAGCTGAGGGCGCGATGACAAGCGTTTGCCGGAGTCGTATTACCAAGAAGCGCCAGCGTCATGCTTGATCGCCTTTCAGGCGCGCGGCGCAACGCAGAACCGGCAAAGTGCGTCAGGCCAGCTGGCGAAGGGAAGCGGCCACCATCTCCACCTGCCTGTCGGTCAGCTGGGGAAACATAGGCAGGCTGAACACCTGCTGGGACGCAATTGTCGTCTCGCGGCACGCGGCAGGGCCCACAGCGACGCGGCCTTCATAGGCCGGCTGGAGATGCACCGGCACTGGATAATGAATTCCGGTGGCAATGCCATGGCTGCGCAATTCCGCCTGAAGCTTTGCGCGGTCCGTGCTGCGGACAACGTATTGATGGAACACATGCGTGCCATTTGGCCGCCGCGCCGGCGCCATCAACGGACCTCCGGCAAGAGCTGCATCGTAGGCCGCGGCAATGCCCTGCCGGCGCGCATTCTGGACATCCAGATGGCACAATTTCACCCGCAGGATCGCCGCCTGCAGTTCATCGAGGCGGGAATTCACACCCACCGCCTCCGAGACGTAATGGGTCTTCCAGCCATATTGCCGCAACGCCGAAATTGCTTCGGCCAATGCGGCATCCCGCGTGGCCATCACGCCGCCATCACCAAGCGCGCCAAGGTTCTTTGTGGGATAGAGCGAAAAGCAGCTGGCCTCGCTGAACGTTCCAACCTTCTGGCCATCCAACGTGGCGCCATGCGCCTGGCTGCAATCCTCGATCACCGGAACACCATAGCGCGCACCAAGGGCCAGGATCGGATGCAGGTCACACGCCTGGCCATAGAGATGCACCGGAATAATGGCCGCAATCGGCGGCAGGCCAGCCGGCGGGTTCGCCAAAACGGCGACCAACTCGGCAGGATCCATCGTATAGTGGACCGGATCGATGTCGATCAGCACGGCCGAGGCACCGGTCATCTCAATGGCAGCCACCGTGGCCACGGCAGTGTGCGAAACTGTGGCGACAGAAGTCCCGGGCCCTACGCCAAGCCCACGCAGCGTGAGCGCCAGCGCGTCGGTGCCGTTGCCGCAGCCCACGGCATGCGCCGTACCAAGCCAGGCGGCGAATTCCCCTTCGAAGGCGCGGCCCTCGGCGCCCAGCACGTACCAGCCGGACGCGAGCGCGCGGGCCACCGCTTCGTCGATCTCTGGCTTCAAAGCCATATAGCCGGCACCCGGATTGGCCTGCGGCACGGTGATGATGGGCGCGTTCATGGGGTCACTCTCAAAGATAGTCCGGAAGGCGGGTGCGATACCAGGCAAGTGAGCGGGCGATGCCGTCCTGCAGCGAAACCTCGGGCACCCAGAGGGTGGCGGCTCGGAAGGCGCGGTCGTCGGCATGGTAGCTGCCAATGTCGATCGCGGCGCGGTCTTGGGGGAATTCGCGGGTGGTGAAATGCGCGTTGCCACCCGCCTCGCGCACCGTCAGTTCAGCGATTTCCAACAGGGAAGCCGGCGGCGATCCACCAAGATTATAAACGTGGCCATGGCAGGCAGGCGTGGATGCTGCCAGCAAGAAGGCCTGCGTTACGTCGTCCACATACGCCATGTCACGCAATTGAGACCCACCCCACACCTCGAACGGCCGGCCTTCCAGCACGCAGCGGATCCAGATGCCCAAAAAGGTCTGCCGCGCGTCGCGGATGCGCAGGCGGGGGCCGTAGCAGTTGGTCAACCGCAAGCTCACCACCGGCCGTCCGGCGGTGCGGTGCTCGATCATCCAGTATTGCTCACCGGCAAATTTCGAGACGCCGTTGGCGTCCGGCGGGGCGACAGGATGGGTTTCGTCGACCGGCAGACGCACCGGCCTGCCGTAGAATTGCCGCGTCGAGGCGTGCACCACCACGGCGTTGGGCGCCGCCTCACGCGCGGCCTGGATCAAGCGCACTTGCGCCACGGCGTTGACGGCGATATCTGCCAAAGGGTCGCGCTGGCCGCCCATATGGCTGGTCTGCGCGGCAAGGTTGAATATTACATCTACCCCTTCGCAGAGCGACCGAAGATCGCCCTCGCGGATGTCGGCGCGCACCAGTTCCACGTTGCAGCCATCCAGGTTGGCGGGATTGGCGCCGCCGCCGAACAGAAACCCGTCCAGCGCCGTCACCTTGGCACCACGTTCTGCAAGGGCATGGCACAGATTCGAGCCAAGGAACCCTGCCCCGCCCGTCACCAGCACCTTTGCGCGCGCCCACTCCATCATCGCCTCCTTCATCCTGAAGAATGTCTCTGGATCATGGCTTCATCAAGTCAACAGGATGATAACAAGCAGGCACTCAGTCTGGTGCACCGCCACAGGCCGGCGCATCACACCAGCTTCCGCCCGCCATGCACCAAGCTGCTATATGGCCCCGCCACCACGCTTGCCAGCCACACACCGCCGGCCACCAGAAGAATGGCGGGCCCGGCCGGAAGGTTGGCGTGAAACGACAGCAACAGCCCCACCGTGGAGGACAGCACGGCCACCACCACGGCCGCCACCATCTGGCCGCCGAGCCGGGCTGACCAGTGGCGAGATGCAACGGCCGGCAGCAACATCAGCCCCACCGACATCAACGTCCCAAGCGCTGCGAAGCCGCCCACCACGCACAACACCACCAGGGCCATGAAACAGGCGTGCCACAGCCCGCCCTGCCCGCGCTGGGCCTGCAAAAACCCGGGATCGAGGCTTTCAAGGATCAGCGGCCGCCAGATCACCGAAAGCCCCAGCAGCGCCACGCTGGACACGCTGGCCATCAGCACCAGGGCATCTTCGTCCACCGCCAGCACGCTGCCGAACAGCAGATGCGTCAGGTCAAGATTGCGCTGGAACGAGGCAATTGTCACGCCGGCGGCGAGCGCCATCAGGTACACACCGGCAAACTGGCTGTCCTCTCGTGCGCCGGTGGCCCGTGTCAGCAGCCCCGCGAACAGCACCACCGCAAGGCCCGCCAGCAACCCCCCAAAGCTCATGGCCAAAACAGACACCCCGCCCAGCAACGCACCCAGCGCGATCCCTGGAAGAATGCCGTGCTGCAGCACGTCCGCCGTCAGGCTCATGCGGCGCAGCACCAGGAACACGCCCAATGGCGGGGCCGCGAGGCTGAGCGCCAGGCACCCGGCCAGCGCGCGACGCATGAAGGCGAACCCGAACGGCTCCAGCAAAATCTCAGTCAGGGTCACGTGATCAACAGGCCCAGCTCAGCCTCAAGGGTTTGTCGCGCTTTCAGCCGATTGGCCGGTGACAGCGCTTCGGCACTGGCGCCCAAGGCGATCATCTGTCGCGCCATCAGCAGCGTCTTTGGGAAATGCTGCAAGATCATGTCGTTGTCGTGCAAAACCGCCACCACCGTACGACCTTCCCCGCCCCAGCGATGCAACAGCGCCAGCAGGTCAGCTTCGGTCGCGGTGTCCACGGCGGTGAACGGCTCGTCGAGCAGGATCACCGGCGCGTCCTGCACGATGAGCCTGGAAAACAGCACGCGCTGGAACTGGCCTGCCGACAACGCCGAGATCAGCCGGTCATGCAGCGCCGAAAGCCCCATCTGCGCCATCGCCGCATCGATCCGCGCGTCATCCCCACCGCTCAGGCGGCCAAACGCGCCAATTCGCCCCCAGGCACCAAACGCCACCAACTCGCGACAGGTTACCGGAAATCGTCGATCGACCCCGCCGGCCTGGGGCAGCAACGCCACCTGCCGCGGCCCCGTCTGCCCACCGATCGCACCGCCAGACAGCCGGTGCAACCCGGCCATAGCGCGCAGCAGCGTGGTCTTGCCAGCGCCGTTGGGCCCGGCGATCGCTGTCAGCCCTGGGCCGAAGCTGGCACTGATATGGTCGACCGCAAGCAGAGCCCCCTGCTGGCAACTGACATCGGCAAGCGTGATCACGATGCCCACCACACGCCCAGCCAGATCAGCCCGATCATGGCCACAGCCAGAACCAGGCGCATCGCAAGCGTTGAAATGGCGGAGAGCGGGTCAGTCATTGTTACTATATAACATCCGGTCGGTTGGCCCGCAAACCGCTGATATGCTAGGTTCTGGCATGCACGATCACACCCTGCCCGACCCAGATTCGGCGGCACGACGCAGCCTGGCCCGTCACCGGGCCTTCGCCACCGGCCTGCTGCTCCTGATGGCCGCCCTCACGCTGGCCAGCTACGCCCTGCCGGAAGGAATGGCGCAGGAGTGGCTGCAGGCGTCGGCAAAGGCCGGTTTCGTGGGCGGCATCGCGGACTGGTTCGCCGTCACTGCCCTGTTCCGCCACCCACTGGGCATTCCGGTGCCGCACACCGCGATCATTCCCAACCAGAAGGCGCGCCTGGGCCGCGCGCTTGGTCGTTTCGTGGCAGGCCACGTGTTCACCGAGGCCGAGATCTCCCGCACGCTGTCCCGGCTCGACCTGTCCGGCATCGTGCAGAAATTCCTGGCCGACCCACGCGCCACCCGCCCGGCCGCCGAAGCGCTGGCTGCCCTGCTGCCCCGCATTCTCGCCACCATCGAAGACGGCCGAGCCCGCCGCGTGGCCGGGCGCATCATCCCGCGCATCCTCGGCGGCGAAGCATCCGGCCGCGTCGTGGCCCGTGCGCTGCGCGGCCTGATGGAAGGCGGCCGCCACCAGGAGGTATTCGGCTTCATTCTGGTCGAACTACGCAAGCTGCTGGGCGAGCGCGAGGAGGCCCTGCGCACCACCATCGAGGAACGCGTGCGCGAACAAGGCGGCCGTCTCGTTGGCTGGGCCGTCGGCGCCACCGTAGCGCGGCGCACGATGGCCCTGATCCACACCGAGCTCACCCGCATGGAGGCCCATGATTCAGACCTGCGCGAGGCGTTTGACGAATGGGTCCGCCGCGAGATCGCCCGCATCGAGAACGAACCGGCCCGCGCCGCCGAAATTGGTGCCGCCGTTCGCCGCGTGATGACGCACGACACCATTCAGGCCTGGATCAGCGACGTGTGGTCGCGCCTGCGCATGGCCATCGAGGCCGATGCGGCGCGACCGAACGGCCATTCGGTGGAGCTGTTCGCCAACGCCCTGGCCAATTTCGGCATTATGCTGCAGGGCGATCCAGCCGCCCGCGCGCGCCTGCAAAGGGCCGTCGAGAGCGTGGTCACGCCGCTGATGCCGGCGGTGCGCGCCCAGTTGGAATTTTTCATCGGCGACGTCGTCAGCAGCTGGGATGCCACCACCATCACCGACCGCCTGGAACTGCGCATCGGGCCAGACCTGCAATATGTGCGGATCAACGGCACGTTGGTGGGCTTTCTCGTTGGCGGTCTTGTTTGGGCCGCATTGCGTGCGACATTTGGGCATGTCGCTTTTTGAGGGCCTTTCCCATGCGCCTGTCCGTTCTCGATCAATCTACCGTCGTCACCGGCCGCAGCCCCGCAGAATCCATTCGCGAATCGATGACGCTGGCACAGGCATGCGAACGCTTCGGCTATCATCGCTACTGGGTGGCCGAGCATCACAACTCCGCCAGCCAGGCCGGCACCGCGCCAGAAGTTCTGATGGCGGCCATCGCGGCGACAACGCATCGCATCCGGGTCGGCAGTGCCGGCGTGATGCTGCCGCATTATGCGGCGCTGAAAGTGGCCGAGCAGTTCCGCGTGCTGGAGGCCATCGCCCCCGGCCGCATCGATATTGGGCTGGGCCGTGCCCCAGGCTCAGACGGTCTCACGGCTCAGGCGCTCAATCCGCATGGCGATGCCGACCAGTTCCCCGCCCAGATCCGCGACCTGCTGGCCTGGCTGGCAGGAGAGCCGTTGGTGGAACGGCATCCGCATCGCAGCATCATCGCCCAGCCGCAGGGCGAAACCGTGCCGGAACCGTGGATTCTCGGCAGCAGCGACTACGGCGCCCAGGTGGCGGCGCATTTCGGGCTGCCCTATTGTTTCGCGCATTTCATCACGGACGGGCGCGGCGCGGCCGAGGCAATCGAGCTTTATCGCACCGGCTACCGGCCAAGCGCCCGATTCCCCAATCCGATCGCGGCGATCACGGTCTGGGCGATGACAGCCGAGACGCAGGCAGAGGCCGAGCACCAGTTCATGTCCCGCGCAGTCTGGCGGCTGGGTCGGGATCGCGGTGTCTACGCGCCACTTCCGTCGCCCGAGGAGGCTGCTGCTACCCCATTGAGCGAGGCGGAGGCCAGCAAGATTGCGCGCATGCGGCAGTCCGCCCTCTACGGCACGCCAGACATCGTGGCGACGCGCCTTCGCGATCTTGCCACCGAAACCGGGGTGGACGAGATCGCGGTACTCACAACGCTGCACGACAGGTCGGCACGCATGCGCAGCTATGCCTTGCTGGCCGACGCGATGCGCTCCGACACGGCGCTCGCTGCCGAATAGGCTTATGGCAGTTTGCCGCCAGTTGCCCAGGAACGGCGGACCGCGCTCGCGCTACGCGGCAAGAACCTCACGGAACACTGACAGCGCCGTCTCAATCCCAGCGGCGTCCACGTCAAGATGCGTGCACGCGCGGCCGCGATACTTGCCCATCGTGGACACCATCACGCCCTTCATCCTTAGATCATGCGCGATATCACTGGCGGTGCGGCCGGTGCCGGACGTGTCGAAGAACACGAGATTGGTCTGCGGCGCCTGCACCGTGATGCCCTGCAACTGGGCCAGACCGCGGGCGAGCGTTGCGGCATTGACGTGATCATCGGCCAGACGATCCACATGATGATCGAGCGAGTAGGTACAGCCCGCGGCGCACAGGCCGGCTTGGCGAAGTGCGCCGCCCATGCGCTGCTTCCAGCGCCAGGCCTGGTCGATGAAATCATGCGTGCCGCACAGCACCGCACCCAGTGGCGCACCCAGGCCCTTGGTGAAATCGAGCCACACGCTGTCGTAGCCGGCCACCATCTCGGCGGCTGGAATGCCGGCTGCTACAACAGCGTTCATCAGCCGGGCGCCGTCCATGTGCGTTGCCATGCCGTTTTCATGCGCGATCGCAGCCACCTCGGTGAGATCTTCCAGCGACCACACTGTGCCACCGCCGAGATTGGCGGTCTGCTCCACCGATACCAGGCGCTGCGTTGGCGCATTGCGGGAGCCAGGCGCCAGCGCGGCACGCAGAGTGGCCGGTGTGAACTGACCGCCCTCGCCGTCCAGCGGTACAACCTGGGCGCCGGCCTGGGCCGCCGTGCCGCCACCTTCGCTGGTGAGAATATGCGAGGTGCGATGCGCCAGAATATTGTCGCCGCGCTGGCAGTGCACGATCATCGCGATCTGGTTGCACATGGTCCCACTCGGCATGAACACCGCCGCCTGCTTGCCCGTCAGCCGGGCCATCCGGTCGCACAGCATATCGATGCTGGGGTCCAGCCCGCCCTGCTCGTCGCCGGTTTCAGCGTCCATCATGGCCTGCTTCATGGCCTGGGTGGGGCGGGTCTGGGTGTCGGAATAAAGATTGACCGCGACCTTCGGCATACCGGGCAGCGGGCGTGAGGGAGCATGAACCATGATCAGAACTTTCTGCGAAGCCAGGAGGATGCAAGAAAAGCAGCAACCGGAATGTAATACCAATCCATACTGTGGCCGGAAGAGGATCTAGCCCTCCTCCGACCATCCCATCGGGCATAGGTCGGACGCTTTCATCAGGTCGATGGGCCAGCCGCGCTGAGGCGGCCGATGAACAACACCGGCCCGCTCGGGCGCGGCCCTGGCGAACCGCCGGGCGGCTCAAGGCTGATCTCAATCAACATGCCCGGCACCGGCGTTACCGCGGGTGTGGGAATGCTCACCTGCCCAGAGCCGCGCGGCACCAGACCCAGGCTCGTCGGCACCGTGGCCCCCGGCGGCAAAGCCCACATCTGCAGCACCCTTCCCTCCGGAGACGTGTTGTTCTGCGCACCCAACGGGCCGTTCAGCGCGGCCAGACGCAGGCCGCCGCGGCGGTCCACCTCCGCCGTCCACGCAACCTGCGTGGCATCGGAGACCAACACCGTCATCATCCGCTGCTCAGCGGGTTGCGGCATCAGTGTAACCAGGGCCAGCGCCGCGGCCACGGCGGTGGCACCCAGCGCCCAAGCCTGCCAAAGCCGCAGGAATGGCGATGGCCTTAAATCGCCTAGCCGCGATGTCTTGCGTTTCGGGGCTATGGCGTCTTCGATCCGCTGCCACAGCTCCGGCGGCGGTGCTTCGGGAAGAGCCAGGCGGCTCAGCGGTGTGAGCCGGACTTCCCAGCGCGCGACCAGTTCACGCAGCGCAGCATTCTTACCTAGTGCATCCTCCACGCCGCGGGCGGCACGGGCGTCGAGCGTGCCAAGCACGTATTCGGCTGCCAACATCGACAGGTCGTCCGGATCCACAGGCAGCGCGGTCATGACAGGCACTCCCGCAGGTTCAGCAGCCCACGTCTGATCCAGGATTTCACGGTGCCGAGCGGCTGGTTCAGCTTCAGGGCGATTTCAGGATGGGACAGCCCATGAACGAAGGCCAGCACAATACCCTGGCGGTTGGCCTCAGGCAGACGTTCCAGGCAGGCGCGCAGCAGCCGCCCTTCTTCATCGGCGGCGATCATGCCGATCGCCTCGGGCTCCACCATCGTGTCCCCCAGGCCGGGATCGTCCGTGGGAATCTCCCGACCCCGCGCGCGGGCGGCATCAAGCGAGGCATAACGCACAATGGCGGAAAGCCACGTTGAGCCGTCGCCGCGTTCGGCATCGAACTGGCCGGCACGCTGCCACACCCGCAGGAAGCATTCCTGCAAGACATCCCCAGCAGCGGTGCGGTCACGCAGGATGGCCATGGCAATTCCAAACAGACGGGTGGACTGCCTGAGATAGATTGCCCGAAGTGCGTCGCGGTCCCCCGCAGCCACTTTGGTCAACAGATCCTTCAGATCGTCCTCAGTCTGCATTACGCGGTGCGCTTTCGGTCAGATGCGGGCATTGTTCAGGCGGTAGGCGCAACCTTTGCGGCAACGCCCACCGGCGCGCCATACACGTCATTGGCCCGCTTGAGAAAGGCATTCACCATCCGGCGCACGGCCTCGGTGAACACCACGCCAATCGCTGCCTGCAACAGCCTGGAGCGAAATTCGAAGTCGACGAAGAAATCCACCTTGCAGCCCCTCGGATTTGGCTGGAATTTCCACTGGTTGTTCAAATAGCGGAACGGACCGTTTTCGTAGCGCACCTTGATCAACCCCGGTCTGTCCATGACCACACGGCTGGTGAAGCTTTCGCGAAACGGGCCGAACCCTATGGTGAGGTCGACCACCTGCTCGGTGTCTGTGCGGCTGCGCACCTTGGCGGCCACGCACCAGGGCAGGAATTGCGGGTATTTGTCGACATCGGCGACGAGATCGAAAAGCTGTTCCGCCGAATGCGGGATGATCTTGCTTTCAGTGTGCGTCGGCATGGTTCAGGCGGACACAAGCTGGGCTTGGCGTGCGGCCTTCAACTGGGCAAAATCGGCATCTGCGTGATACGAACTGCGGGTAAGCGGCGTGGCCGACACAAGCAGAAAGCCGCGTGCGCGGGCCACCGAAGCATAGTCGGCAAAGGAAGCGGGCGTGATGAACTCGGCCACCGCCGCATGCTTCACCGTGGGCTGGAGATACTGGCCAAGTGTCAGGAAGTCGACATCGGCGACCCGGAGATCGTCCATCACCTGCGCAATCTCCGGCTTGGTCTCGCCCAGCCCCACCATCAGGCCGGATTTCGTGAAGATGGACGGATCAATCTCCTTCACCCGGCTCAGCAGGCGCAACGACTGAAAGTAACGCGCACCCGGCCGAATGCTCGGATAAAGCCGCGGCACGGTTTCCAGATTGTGGTTGAACACGTCCGGCCGCGCCTCGACCACAATCTCCATGGCCCCTGGCTTGCGCAGGAAGTCCGGCGTCAGCACCTCGATCGTGGTCTGTGGCGCATTGGCGCGAATGGCGCGGATCACGGCTGCGAAATGTGCGCCACCTCCATCGGCGAGATCGTCGCGGTCCACCGACGTGATCACCACATGGCGCAGGCCCAACTTGGCCACCGCATCGGCCACGCGCGCCGGCTCGGACGCATCGAGAGGCTCCGGCATGCCCGTGCGTACATTGCAGAAGCTGCAGGCTCGCGTGCAGGTGTCGCCCATGATCATCATGGTGGCGTGGCGCTGGGACCAGCACTCACCGATATTCGGGCAGGCGGCCTCCTCACACACCGTCACCAGCCCGTTTGCGCGCATCAGTTCGCGGGTCTCGTGATAGATCGGATGATTCGGCGCCTTGACCCGGATCCAATCCGGCTTGCGCTGGATGGGATTGTCGGGCCGACGGGCCTTCTCGGGATGGCGCACCGCCGCCGCATGATTGATCTCAACGCGCATCACTTGTTCCTAAACCATCCACCGCGGTGGTGCGATCGTTCGCCGCGCCAGGCGTCCTGCGCAGTAGAACGAGCGTGCCGCCGATAAATTAGAAGTGGATGGCGCGGTGGTATGCGTCAAGCACCGCTTCATGCATGGTTTCCGAGACCGTGGGATGCGGAAAGATCGTGTGTATCAGATCGGCTTCGGTCGCTTCCAGGGTGCGGGCGATGGTGTAGCCCTGAATCATCTCGGTAACTTCGGCGCCGATCATGTGCGCGCCGAGAAGTTCGCCCGTCTTGGCGTCGAACACAGTTTTCACCATACCCTCGGGCTCACCCATCGCGATGGCCTTGCCGTTGCCGATGAACGGGAAATGGCCCACCTTCACCTCATGGCCCAGCGCCTTCGCGCGCGCCTCGGTCAAACCCACGGAAGCCACCTGCGGGCGGCAATAGGTGCAACCGGGAATGTTCGTCCAGTCAATCGGATGCGGATGCAGGCCAGCGATGGCCTCCACGCACACCACAGCCTCATGGCTCGCCTTGTGCGCCAGCCAGGGCGCACCGCAGAGATCGCCCAGCGCATAAACGCCAGGCTCGCCGGTGCGGCAGAATTCGTCGATCATCACATGCGTTCGTTCAACCTTTATGGCGGTGCCTTCAAGACCAAGATCTTCAAAATTGCCCATGATGCCGACCGCAGAGATGACGCGATCGACGGTGATCTCGTGGGACTTTCCGTCAGACTCGATCGTAACCGCCACGCTGTCAGCGCCCTTCTTGAGGCCCTTCACGGTGGCCGACGTGATGATCTTCATGCCCTGCTTCTCGAACGCCTTCCTTGCAAAGGCTGAGATCTCTTCGTCCTCCACCGGCAGCACGCGGTCCATCACCTCGACCACAGTGACCTCAGCGCCCATGTTCGAATAGAAAGAAGCGAACTCGATGCCAATTGCGCCCGAGCCGATCACCAGCAGGGATTTCGGCATGGCGGCTGGCACCATCGCCTCGCGGTAGGACCAGATCAGTTTTCCGTCCGCTTCCATGCCCGGAAGCTGTCGCGCGCGGGCGCCGGTGGCCAGAATGATGTGCTTGGCCGCCACTGAAATCGTGGGCTTGCCCGCGCTCGAAACCGACACGGTGCCTTTGCCGGCAAGCCTGCCGCTGCCCATGATCACGGCAACCTTGTTCTTCTTCAGCAGGTGCGCCACGCCGGACGACAACTGCTTGGCGATCCCGCGGGACCGCTTCACGATGGCGGCGAGGTCGAACCTGATATTGTCGGCGCTGAAGCCGAAATCGCCCAGATTGTGCAGCAGATGGTTGATCTCGGAACTGCGTAGCAGCGCCTTGGTGGGAATGCAGCCCCAGTTGAGGCAAATGCCACCAAGATTCTCCCGCTCGATCACGCAGGCCTTCATGCCCAGCTGCGCCGCGCGAATGGCGGCCACGTAACCACCAGGACCGCCTCCGAGCACCACGACGTCGAAATTCTGATCTGCCATTTTGCGAATTCCTTACTCGGCACGCGCCGCCAGGGCGCCTTACCTATTCAGTCAACGCGGCGAGCGCGCCGTTCCTATTCAGCCAACGCGGCGAACGCGCCATCGCTATTCAGCCAACGCGGCGAGTGCGCCATCGCTATTCAGCCAACGCGGCGAGTGCGCCGCGATCCATCCGTTGCACAGTCCAACCATCCATCGGAACAGCACCGATCGCGCGGTAGAAATCGATCGCGGGCTTGTTCCAATCGAGCACCGACCATTCAACACGCGTGCAGCCCGCCGCCAGTGCGCGCCTGGCGAGATCACGCAGGATGGCCTTGCCAATGCCGTTGCCGCGATGCTCGGGCCGCACAAACAGGTCTTCCAGATACATGCCCGTTCGCCCTGTGAACGTGCTGAACGTGTGAAACCACAGAGCGAAGCCCACCGGTGTTGCGTCAATCTCGGCGATCAGCGCCGAGATCTTGCCTGATGCAATGGCGTGGGCGAAATCGATGTCATCAGCCACCGCCTCGTCCAGAAGCTTCTCGTAGTCCGCCAACGCGCGCACGAAGACGGCGATGATGTTTGCATCGGCTGTCGTGGCATCGCGAAGGGTGACGGTCACAACATCAGGCTCACAACATCAGGCTTAGGGGGTCTTCTATGATCTTCTTGAACTCCGCGAGCCACTCGGCCCCCAGCGCGCCATCCACCACGCGGTGATCCACACTCAGCGTGCAGGTCATGACGGTGGCAACAGCCAACGCACCATTCTTGACCACAGCGCGCTGCGTGCCGGCAGCCACCGCAAGAATGGCAGCCTGCGGCGGGTTGATGATCGCCGCAAAATTGGACACGCCGAACATGCCCATGTTGGAGATCGAGAAGCTGCCACCCTGGAACTCCTCAGCCTTCAGCTTGCCGGATTTCGCCCGCGCCGCCAGATCCTTCATCTCGTTGCTGATCGTGGCGAGACCTTTGCCGTCAGCCTTGCGAATGATCGGCGTGATCAAGCCATCGGCGATCGATACGGCGACGGATATATCAATATCGTCATACAGGATCGTCGCATCCTCGGTGTAGCTCGCATTCACCCGGGGAATACGCTTGAGCGTGGCGGCGGCGGCCTTGATGACAAGGTCGTTGACCGACAGCTTGAACGCCCCTGCCCCATCCTTCGGACTGCGGGCATTCAACTCGGCCCGCACCTTCAGCAGCGCGTCGATCTCGATGTCCATCGAAACATAGAAATGCGGCACAGTGGCTTTGGCTTCAGACAGCCGGCGCGCGATAACCTTGCGCATCGAGCTGTTGGGAACGGAAGTGTGCGGCGCGGTGATCGCAAGCGCCGGAGCCTTGGCGAGAGCAGGCACCGGAACGGGAGCGGGAGCGGCCGTCGCAGCTGGCGCCGGAGCGGCGACAGGGGCAGTAGCCTTCACAACGCCGCTTTTGGATGCCGCTTCAACGTCAGCCTTCACGATACGGCCGTTCGGGCCGGAACCCTTGAGACCCGAAAGATCCACACCAGCCTGCATGGCCATGCGCTTGGCCAAAGGCGAGGCCACAATACGATCGCCTGTGGCGACGGCGGCGGGCTGCGCTGCCGGAGCGGCCACCGCAGCAGGAGCGGCCGGCTCCGCTGCCGGAGCGGCCACCGCAGCAGGAGCGGCCGGCTCCGCTGCCGGAGCGGCCACCGCGGCAGGAGCGGCCGGCTCCGCTGCCGGAGCGGCCAACGCGGCAGGAGCAGCCGGCTGCGCTGCCGGAGCGGCCAACGCGGCAGGAGCAGCCGGCTGCGCTGCCGGCTGCACTGCCGCCGGTGCTGGCGCGGCTTTCGGCGCATCCGCAGGCACCGCTTCGCCGTCCTCGATCAGAATGGCAATCGGCGCGTTGACCGCGACACCCTCGGTGCCGTCAGCCACCAGGATCTTGCCAAGCACGCCTTCATCGACGGCCTCGACCTCCATCGTCGCCTTGTCCGTCTCGATCTCGGCAAGAACGTCACCCGCCTTGATCACGTCGCCTTCTTTCTTCAGCCAGCGCGCCAGCGTGCCCTCGGTCATCGTCGGGCTCAGCGCCGGCATCAGGATGTTCGTGGCCATGTCGATATGTCCTTAATGCCTGCGCTTCAGATGATCTTCTTCACCGCGTCCACCACCCAATCCGGCTGTGGCAGGCACATTTTTTCCAGATTGGCGGCATACGGCAGCGGCACGTCCAGCCCGGTCACGCGCATCGGCGGCGCATCCAGCCAGTCAAAGCAATGCTCGATCACCTGCATGTTGATCTCGGCGCCGATCCCGCCCGTGGGCCAGCCTTCTTCCACCGTCACCACACGGCTGGTCTTCTTGACTGAGGCCACGATGGTGTCGATATCGAGCGGGCGGATGGTGCGCAGGTTGATCACCTCGGCGGAGATACCCTGGGCCGCCAATGTCTCGGCCGCCTTCAGAGCCACGCCCACCATAATCGAGAAGGCAACGATCGTGACATGCTCACCCTCGCGCTCGACCTTGGCCTTGCCGATGGGAAGGATAAACTCCTCGTCGGTCGGGCATTCGAAGGTCTGGCCATAGAGAATCTCGTTTTCCAGGAACACCACCGGGTTCGGATCACGAATGGACGCCCGCAGCAGCCCCTTGGCATCGGCGGCGGACCACGGGGCGACCACCTTCAGGCCGGGGCAATGCGCATACCAGCTCGCATAGCACTGGCTGTGCTGGGCGCCGACTCGGCTGGCGGCCCCGTTCGGGCCGCGGAAGACGATGGGGCAGCCCATCTGGCCGCCGGACATATAACGCGTCTTGGCGGCGGAATTGATGATCTGGTCGATCGCCTGCATGGCGAAGTTGAAGGTCATGAACTCGACGATCGGGCGCAGCCCATTCATCGCGGCGCCCACGGCCATGCCGGTGAAACCGTGCTCGGTGATCGGCGTGTCGATGATGCGACGATCACCGAACTCGTCAAGCAGGCCCTGGCTGATCTTGTAGGCACCCTGATACTGGGCGACCTCTTCGCCAAGCAGGAACACGTTTTCGTCGCGCCGCATCTCGGCTGCCATCGCATCGCGCAAAGCTTCGCGCACGGTGGTCGGTTTGGTCGGGCCCCAGTGCTTGTCAGTTTCGGCTGGCGCCAAAACCGGGGTAGCCGCCAGGGGTGTGGGCTTGGGGGCTTCTAGGGCGACGGGCGCAGGTGGCATCACAGCAACGGCACCGCCATCACCTTCCAGTTCGGCGATCGGCGCATTAACCGCCACGCCCTCGGTGCCCTCTGGCACCAAAATCTTGCCGAGCACGCCTTCATCGACGGCCTCGACCTCCATCGTCGCCTTGTCGGTCTCGATCTCGGCGATCACGTCGCCGGCCTTGATGGTATCGCCCTCTTTCTTGAGCCAGCGCGACAGTTTGCCCTCGGTCATCGTCGGCGACAGCGCCGGCATCAGAATTTGAACGCCCACCAGCTCAGCCCTCCACCAGAATGTCGGTCCAGAGCTGCGACGGATCGGGCTCGGGGCTGGATTGCGCGAATTCCGCAGCCTCCGTGACGATCGCCTTTACCTCATCGTCGATCGCCTTGAACGTTGCCGCATCCACGCCCATCGCCTCCAGCTTGTGGCGAACGCTCTCGATTGCATCATGCTCGGTGCGCATCTTCTGCACCTCGTCGCGCGTGCGATACTTCGCGGGATCCGACATCGAGTGCCCGCGATACCGGTAGGTCTCAACCTCCAGCAGATACGGCCCGAGCCCCGCCCGGCAATGCGCCACAGCCACTTCGGCGGCGGCATGCACCGCCTCCAGATCCATGCCGTCGACCTTGGCCGACTTGATGGCCCAAGGTGCTCCGTTCTGCGAAAGATCATGGCTTGCGGTGGCGCGTTCCACGGACGTGCCCATGCCATATTTGTTGTTCTCGATAACGAAAACCACCGGCAGCTTCAGCAGCGCGGCAAGATTGAAACTCTCGAACACCTGGCCCTGGTTGGACGCGCCGTCGCCGAAATACGTGACGGACACGTTATCGTTCTTACGATACCAATTCGAGAACGCGAGGCCCGTGCCAAGGCTAACCTGCGCGCCCACGATTCCGTGCCCGCCGAAGAAGTTCTTCTCCTTGCTGAACATGTGCATGGAGCCGCCCTTGCCGCGGGAATAGCCGCCCTCGCGCCCGGTCAGCTCGGCCATCACGCCACGCGCCTCCATGCCTGTGGCCAGCATATGGCCATGATCCCGATAGGAGGTGATCACCTCGTCGCCCAGCTTCAGTGTCATCTGCAGGCCAACCACCACGGCCTCCTGGCCGATATACAAATGGCAGAAGCCGCCAATGAGCCCCATGCCATAGAGCTGGCCGGCCTTTTCCTCGAACCGGCGGATCAGCAGCATGTCGCGGTACCCGCGGGTAAGCTGTTCCTGCGAGAGTGCCTGATTGGACGCTGGGCGCCCCTTGGCTTTCTTGCGGGTTTCTGCCTGCGCCATATTTGCCGCTCCCTGCCCATTTTTCTGGGCAACACGTAGCGACCTCGCAACAGGGCTGCAAGCATGTCCGGCCCAAAAAGCGTTTTGCTGCAATGCAATAGACTACGTTAACCATTTGCTGGTTAACCCGTTGAGTGGAGCGAGGTTTCCCATCTCTACCTGCGGGGAATGTCCCTCAGCCCCCCGCGGCCGAAACTATCGATCAAAACCATCCCCTCGCGTGCAATGAAGTTCCGCATCGCGCGCGTGGCACCTGCCATGCTTGCCGAGCAAGGAACGGATGTCGGATTGCCACGCGATCTGCCAAACAGAAGGCTCACGCTGCCGGAGTGTTCGCGATGTCCCTGCCCGCCTCTTTTCAACGCCTCGCCTTGTCCAATCTCGCCGCCCAGAGCGCGGAGCAGATGGCGCTCGCCGCCTCGCCGATCATCGCGGTGCTGGCGATGGGGGCCGGGGCTGCCGAGACCGGCCTTCTGTCGGCGGCGCAGACCCTGCCGTTTCTGCTGCTGTCACTGCCCGCAGGGGTTCTGGCGGATCGCATGCGCCGGCGCCGCCTGATGGTCTCGGCGGAACTGCTGCGCGGGTTGGTTTTGCTGTCGCTGCCGGCGTTGCTTTGGGCGGGCGTGCTGAATTTACCGCTGCTCGCCCTCATCGGCGCGCTGACGGCCACGGGAACTGTGGTGTTCAGTGTGGCAGCACCCGCCCTGGTGCCGGCGCTGGTCGCGCGTGCCGATTTTGGCGCAGCCAACACGCGCCTTGAACTGGCCCGCAGCCTAGCGTTCACGGCCGGGCCAAGCCTTGCAGGCCTGGTGGTCGCCTGGCTCGGCGGCGGCATAGTCTTCATCATGGCGGCGATCCTGTCGCTGGCGGCCGCGGGTCTGTTGGCTGCAATCCCCGAGCCTTTCACTCCGCCTGCACATCATCGTCACATCGGTGCCGACCTTGCGGCAGGGCTTGCCTTTGTGCGCGGCCAGCCGCTGCTGCGCGCGATCATGGGCACCGCGATTGTGTGGAATACCGCCTGGTTCGTGCTGCAGTCTGTTTATGTGCTGTATGCGATCGAACGGCTTGGGCTCGATGCGCGGGGGGTGGGCCTCACCTTGGGCGCCTATGGCGCTGGCATGCTGTGCGGCGCGGTTGCGGCGCCGCGGCTGCTGGCACGCATGAAAATCGGCCGTTTCATCGTGTGTGGACCAGTTGGCTCGGTGGTCGCCATCGCCGTGATGGCCGCCAGCAGCTTGCATCCAGGCCTCGCCTTGCCGTTGGTGAGCTTTTTCCTGTTCGGCTTCGGCCCAATAATGTGGACGATCGGCCAGACCACCCTGCGTCAGGCCATCACACCGCAGGCGATGCTCGGCCGGGTGTCGGCGCTGTTCATGATGGCGGGCTTCGGGGCCAGACCGATCGGCGCCGCGCTGGGCGGTTTCGTCGGCGAATATTACGGGCTGGACTGGGCGATCCTGCTGGCCGCAGCGGGCTTCATCGTCCAGGCCGGAATCGTAATGTTATCACCGATCGCACCGCTGCAGGCCCTACCGGAGGCCGCCGAGGCGTGATCAGAACAGTTTCTGTCCCTGTGGATACATGATGATGATGTCGGTGGGCGAGGACAGACTGAGCCGGTCCCGCACCCGCTCATCCAGCGCGTCCCGATCCAGGTTCTGCGCCCGCATCGCGGCCACCCTGCGTTCCCAAACCTGCTTTTCGGCATCTGCTCGCTGCACGTCCAGCTTCATTGCTTCCAGCGCCGTCTGCCGTTCGGTGGCACCATTCAATCCCCGTTCGCCCTGGGTCGCGCTCCATAGAAAATAGCCGGCCAGTGCGAGGAACACGCATGGTGCCACCGCATCGCGTAACCGCCGCCTCACGCCACGCCAAAAGCGCATTACCGAATCCTTGCCAGCCAGCCACATCCAGTCTGGCATGCCCATCTAAAGATTGGAATCCAACCATCTTGCGCTTTCCCATCCTGGGCAGGCAGGGCTATGCTTTTCCCATCGCTCAGTCAGATGAGGTATGTCATGTCCCCCCCGCTCGATTCCGCATTGCGCCCGAACTCGCCTGAAGCCCGCGACGTCGCGAATGTGCTGCATCCCTACACCGACCTGAAGTCGCATCTGACCACCGGCCCGCTGGTGATCGACCGCGGCGAGGGCGTGCGCGTGTTCGATGAAAGCGGCAAAGGCTACATCGACAGCGTGGCCGGCCTGTGGTGCGCCTCGCTCGGCTTCTCCAACGAACGCCTGGTGCAGGCGGCTGCAGCGCAGATGCGCAAGCTGCCGTTCTACCACTCGTTCACCGCTAAATCCCACGTGCCTATGATCGACCTGGCCGAAATGTTGATCGCTCGCGCGCCGGTGCCGATGAGCAAGGTGTTCTTCGCCAATTCCGGCTCCGAAGCCAACGACACCGCCATCAAGATGGTCTGGTACTTTAACAATTCGATCGGAAGGCCGGAGAAGAAGAAGCTCATCGGCCGTGTGAAGGGCTATCACGGCATCACGCTGGCCTCGGCTTCGCTCACCGGCCTCGCTGTCAACCATCGCAGTTTCGACGCGCCGCTGGACCGCTTCATCCACACCATGACGCCGCATTTCTACCAGGGCGGCCTGCCCGGCGAGACCGAGGAAGAATTCGCCACACGCTGCGCCGACGAGCTGGAAAAATTGATCCTGGCCGAGGGCCCCGAGACAGTGGCTGCGTTCTGGGCCGAGCCGATCATGGGCGCCGGCGGCGTGATCTTGCCGCCCAAGGGCTACTTCCCCAAGATCAAGGCGGTGCTCAAAAAATACGACGTGCTGATGGTGGTCGATGAGGTCATCTGCGGCTTCTGGCGCACCGGCAACTACTGGGGCACGCAGACCTTGGATATCGAGCCCGATATCCTGGTCTGCGCCAAGGCGCTCAGCTCGTCGTATCTGCCGATTTCGGCCGTGATGGTGAACGAGCGGGTGTTCCAAGGTCTTGCCGAGGAAAGCCACGTCATCGGCACGTTTGGCCACGGCTACACCTATTCCGGCCACCCGGTGCCAGCCGCCGTCGCGATCGAGACGCTGAAGATCTATGACGAGACCGATATCGGTGGCCACGTGCGCGAGGTCGGCCCCTACCTGCAATCTGAGATCCGCCGCCGCTTCGAGGGTCACGAGCTCGTAGGCGAGGTGCGCGGCACCGGCATGATCGGGGCGTTCGAGATGGTGTCGGACAAGACGACCAAGGCCAACTTCGATCCGAAGCTGAAGCTGGTGCCGCGCCTGATGAAGGCGTGCGAGGCGCATGGCGTGATCGTGCGCGGCGTGCCCGTGGGCGGGCTGGCGTTCTCGCCGCCACTGATCATCACCAAGGACGAAGTCACGCAGATGCTCGACGGGATCGAGGCCGGGCTGGCCGATGTGACGATGGAGCTGAAGCACGTGTAGCTCACAGAAATCATCCACCCAACAGGAACTAAAACCTGTGGGGTGGATGATGAAACGAAGTGAGCTAAATCATGATGCGTTTGGGATGCTTCACCCATACGAATGAACATGGCGGATAAAACAGAGGTTAGAGCGTGATGATTTTGACTCTACCCAAAATCATCACACTCTAACTGATCCGATTGACCGTGTAATCTGCTACAGCCTCCAGCCCCTCGCGATAGGCGCTCGGTGGGAAGATCTGCAGCGCGCGCTTGGCGTCGTCGGCGAACACGGCAGCCCGGCGCAGTGTGGCGCCGATTGCGTCGTAGCTGGCGATGAGTTGGAAGGCCCGGTCCAGATCGGCTTCGGTCTGTTCGCTGTCTTCGATGGTGCGACGCCAGAACACCCGTTCCTCCTCGCTCCCCGCGGTATAGGCCACTAGCACGGGCAGTGTGATCTTGCCCTCGCGGAAATCGTCACCCACGGTCTTGCCCAGAATGGCTTGGTCGGCTGCGTAATCCAGCGCGTCGTCCACCAGTTGAAAGGCCATGCCGATATGGGTGCCGTAGGCCACCAATGCCTCGGCCTCGGCGTCCGGGCGCTCGGCCACCACGGCGCCCACTTCGCAGGCGGCGGCGAACAATGCGGCGGTCTTGCCACGGATCACGTCGAGATACTGGCTCTCATTGGTTGATAGGTCGTTCTGCGTGGCAAGCTGCATCACCTCGCCCTCGGCAATGGTGGCGGCGGCGCGAGAGAGAATGTCGAGCACTTTGAGGGAGCCATCCGTCACCATCAATTGGAAGGCGCGCGCGAACAGGAAGTCGCCCACCAGCACAGACGCCTTGTTGCCAAAAATCGCGTTGGCGCTGGCGAGGCCACGCCGCAGCAGGCTTTCGTCCACCACGTCGTCATGCAGCAAGGTGGCGGTATGGATGAACTCCACGCAGGCGGCGAGGTTCACATGCCGTTGGCCGCCGTAGCCGCACATACGGGCCGAGACCAGCGTCAGCAACGGGCGGATACGCTTGCCGCCGGCGGCCACCAGATGGGCCGCAAGCTGCGGGATCAGTGGCACCGAGCTGTCCATGCGCGCCACAATGGCGCGGTTGCATTCCTGCAGATCGTCCGACACCAGCGACACCAGCCGCGCGAGCGCGTCCTCCCCGACGGGGGGCGCTTCCGGGCGCAGCTTCTCGGGCAAATTGGCAAGGACGCCCAAACAAATTCTCCTGCGGCGGCGGTGTTTGCATGAGCCGCGTTCCGGCGCACCATATCGGCGGGGTCCGAGAAGGGTCAAGGCAAGGCGCCGCCCTTGGTGTGGCAAGGGGCCAGGGCTTTATGCGCGTTGTGCTGATCAGCAACAATCTGGTGCGGTTGAGCTTCACCCAGGCGCTGCTGCGCGATGCCGGCGTGGGAAGCGTGGTCCTGGACAATCATGTGAGTGCGATGGAGGGCGGCATCGGCGCCATCCCAAGGCGGCTGGCCGTGGATGATGACGACGAACCCCAGGCCATGCGCGTGCTGCGCGAGGCCGGCGAGGTAGCGTGAGCAGCGATACCACGCTGCTCGGCGGCGTCATTCGGCTGGCCCAGCCTGAAGCTGGCCACCGCAGCGGCATCGAGCCAGTTCTGCTGGCGGCACTTGTGCCGGCCAGGCGCGGCCAGCGAATTCTCGAGGGCGGCACCGGCGCGGGGGCGGCACTTTTGTGCCTTGCGCAGCGCGTGCCAGACCTTGCCGGATTCGGCATCGAGCAGGAACCCCGCATGGCCGCGTTGGCGCGCGCCAACTTCATCGCCAACAACAGGCCGAGCCTGCAGGTGCTGGAGGGCGACCTGGCACAGGTGGAAGCGCCAGGGCTGTTCGACCATGCGATGGCCAACCCGCCCTGGCACACGCCGGACGCGACCATGTCGCCCGACCCACTGCGAGCGCTTGCACGCCATGCAAGACCCGGCCTGATGGCGCTCTGGGCGTCGCGTCTCGCAGCAAACCTGCGCCACCACGGCACGCTGAGCTTCATCACCGGTGCCGGCACGCTGTCCGAATGTTTGGCAGCCTTTACGGCGGCGGGCTGCGGCAGCCATATCATCCTGCCGCTCTGGCCGCGCGCGGGCCAAGCCTGCAAGCTTGTTCTGCTGCAGGGTGTGCGCAGTGGAAAGGGCCCAACCCGGCTGCTGCCCGGCCTGGTGCTGCACACACAGGGTGGCGCCTATACCGAGGCAGCCGAGGAAGTGCTACGCGGCGGCCATGCGCTGAAAACCACGTGAACAGGACGCCCACATGCTGACCGCCTCGCCGCTCGACTCCATCGTCTTTGCCAATCTGTTCAGCACCGAGGCGATGCGCGCGATCTTCACCGACCGCAGCCGGGTGCAGCGCTATCTGGACGTGGAACTCGCTCTGGCGCGGGTGCAGGCACGCCTGGGTATCATCCCGCAGCAGGCAGCCGACGAGATCAACCGACACGGAGACGCCGCTGCCTACGATCTGGAGGCGCTGGGGTCGGCCACCGTGCGCGCGGGATCACCGATCATCCCGGTGGTGGGCGCCCTGGTGAAAAAATGCGCCGATGGCGGTGGTGACTGGGCGCATTGGGGCGCCACCACGCAGGATATCATGGACAGCGGCATGGTGTTGCAGATCGGCGATGCGGTAGCGTTGATCGAGGCGGATCTTACTGCGATCCGCGGCGGTCTGGCGGATCTGGCGCGGCGGCATCGCGACGTGCCGATGGCCGGGCGCTCCAACCTGCAGCACGCCATTCCCGTCACGTTCGGCTACAAGGCGGCCGTTCTGCTGTCGAGCTTCCAGCGGCACGCCGAGCGGCTGGCGCAGATCAGGCCGCGCCTGATGGTGGGCCAATTCGCGGGCGCCGTGGGCACTCTGGCCTCGCTGGGCGCGCAGGGAATCGAAGTCCAGTCCATGCTGATGTCCGAACTGGGCCTGGGCCAACCCGTGATCGCCTGGCACACCGCGCGCGACACGATCGCTGAAATCGGCCAGTTCCTGGCGCTGCTCACGGCCAGCTGCGCCAAGCTGGCGCTGGATGTGCGCCTGATGATGCAGACCGAGGTGGGCGAGGCGTTCGAGCCGTTCCAGGCCGGTCGCGGCGCGTCGTCCACCATGCCGCAGAAGCGCAACCCGGTGGCCGGCAATTTTGTTCATGCCTGCGCCGCCCTGGTTCGCCAACAGGCATCCATTCTCACCGAGGCAATGGTGCAGGACCACGAACGGGCGACCGGGCCGTTCCAGATGGAATGGGCGGCCGTGCCGGAAATCTTTTGTCTGTCCGCCGGAGCGCTGTCGCATACGGTATTACTTGCCAACGGGCTGATGATAGATCCCACAAGGATGCGCGCAAACCTGGACATGACCGGCGGCCTCGTGATGTCCGAGGCCGTGATGATGGGCCTTGGGCCAACCCTGGGCCGCGAAGTCGCCCACGATCTTGTCTATGATATCTGCCGCGAGGTGGCAGCCGGAAAAGGCGAGTTCCTCGACCTGCTGGAGGCAGATCCCACTATCGCGGCGCATATGAACCGCCAGCAACTCGCAACCCTGCTTGACCCCGCCGGCTACACCGGGCTTGCCGGGCTGATGGTTGATCGCGTGCTGGCAAAGGAGGTCTGACATGGATCTGGATCATCTGAAAACCTGGATTGGCCGCACCGAAACCTTGCAGGACCGTGTCACCCCATTTTCGGTGCAGGCGCTGTCGGCCACCTTGGACCGCGACGACCCAATCCCCAAAGACGGCGACGTGCTGCCGCTGCTCTGGCACTGGCTGTATTTCCTGCCGATCGCCCGCGCCTCCATGACCGGCCCGGACGGACACCCGAAACGCGGTCAATTCCTGCCGCCGGTGGAACTGCCGCGTCGCATGTGGGCCGGCGGCCGCTATCTGTTCGCCCGCGACCTGCATGTGGGCGAAACGATCAGCCGCCGCTCCACCATCTTGGACGTGACCGCCAAGACCGGCCGTACCGGCACGTTGGTGTTCGTCAAACTGGGCCACGAGATCATCGGCGAGGGCGGTGTGGCGGTGTTCGAGGAGCACGACATCGTTTATCGCGATCTGCCGCTCCAGGGTCATACGCCCCCTGCCCCTCGCACCGCGCCCACCGATGCCGCCTGGTGGCGAACGATCGTGCCGGACGACGTTTTGCTGTTCCGCTACTCCGCCCTCACCTTCAACGGCCATCGCATCCATTACGACCGCCGCTATGTCACGACCGAGGAAGGCTATCCCGGCCTCATCGTGCACGGGCCGCTGATCGCCACCTTGCTGATGGACCTGTATCGCCAGCACGACAATCGCAGGCTGGCGAAATTCTCCTTCCGCGCGCTGAGCCCTACCTTCGACATCGCGCCCTTCGTCGTGTCGGGAAAGCCCACCATCGGCGGCGCCGCGCTGTGGGCGGCGGGCGACGATGGCAGCCAGCGCATGGAAGCCACGGCGGAGTGGCGGGCATGAGGCCGCTTGAAGGGATCACCGTCGTTACGCTGGAACACGCCATCGCCGCCCCGTTCGCCACCCGCCAGC
>JBBROR010000010.1:0-29085 GCA_038229175.1 Acetobacterales bacterium
ATGCCGTGCAGCGGGCCGAGCCACTCGCCGGCCGCCAGCTTCGTGTCGGCCGCGCGGGCCTGCGCCAGCGCCAATTCCGGTGTGGCCAGTGCAATGCATTCCAGCATCGGCCCCAGCCGCGCGATCCGCTCGAGGTAGATCAGCGTCAACCGTTCGGACGATAGGGCACCCGACCTGATCCAGCCTGAAAGATGTGCTAATGAAGCGAAAGCGATATCGGCATCTTCCGCTGGCAAGGCCGCCTCAGGTGTGTCTGCCAACCGCACGACGCCGCCGAGCGGCATACCAAATCCCGGCAACCGCGGGTCGAAGACACTGGCTGGAGCCAGGTCCAGCGGCATCTCGAACGCGCGTCGCCGCTGGGCTCGCGTGATCTGCAGCATAAGTGCCTCAGCCAGCTGCGTCCGTTCGGCGTCGGTATAGGCAATTCCTGCCACACGCTCGGCGGCGGCGATATCGGAAGGCGAGGGGGGGTGATCATTCATGCCCCACACGGTAATGCCTGGCGCCCAATAGCCAAGCTCTTTTGATCACGCGCTTGGCAGCGGCGCCGCAATCTTCCAGGCTGCGACCAACAGGAACGCTCAGGAAACACCATGCCAACCTCATCGCGCTGGACCCGCCGCCCGCCGAACTCCACCTGGGGGGACTGGGGGCCGGACGACGAGCGTGGCCGTCTCAACCTGCTCACCCGCCAGAAGGTGCTGGAGGGGATCGCCGAAGTCCGCGAAGGCCTTGCCTTCTGCCTGTCGCTGCCGCTCGATTTCCCCGGTGGCTCCGTTATCAACCCGCGCCGCTCAGCGCCTGAGCTGATGCCCACCCTGCGCTCCGGCAATCGCCCCAACATGGCCTTCCCGCTACGTTGCGACGACCCCACAAGCACCGACATCATCTGCGACGACCGCGTGCTGCTCACCCTGCAATATTCCACGCAATGGGACAGCCTGGCCCATGTCGGCCAGATGTTCGATGTGCATGGCACCGGCACCCCGCAGGACGTGTTCTACAACGGCTTTCGCGCCAACACGGACATCGCCGGCCCCAGCATCTTCACCGAAGGCGGCATCCAACCGAACGATCTGGCACCCCCCGGCGCCCATCGCCTCGGCATCGAGAACATGGCCGAAAGCTGCGTGCAGGGCCGCGGCGTGATGATCGACCTTGAAGCCCATTTCGGCGCCACGGGCCGCGTCGTTGGCTACGACGATCTGATGCGCGTGATGGAGACCGACGGCGTCGAGGTCGAAACGGGAGACCTCGTCTGCTTCCGCACCGGCTTCGGCACCAAGCTGCTGGCGATGGATCGCAAGCCTGACGCCAAACACCTGTTCGCCACCACCTCGACCCTGGACGGGCGGGACGACCGGCTCCAGCAATGGGTGACAGACAGCGGCGCCGTGGCGCTGATCGCCGACAACTACGCCGTCGAGGCCACCCCAGCACGGCCTTGCACGGATGACATGTGCTCCACGCTCCCGTTGCACGCGCACTGCCTGTTCCGGCTCGGCTGCTATCTCGGCGAGATGTGGTATCTGACCGAACTCGCAGACTGGCTGCGTGCGCACGGCCGATCCCGCTTCCTGCTCACCGCGCCCCCGCTGCGCCTGCCGGGCGCCGTGGGATCACCGGCCACCCCGGTCGCGACTGTTTAACCAGGCGTAACATCTCGCCGCCCCGCCAGTCATTGCAGCGAACAGGAGGATCTTCCATGCGCCCTGCCATGATCGTCGTATCGCTGTTGCTTGGACTGACGCAGATGTCCGTCCCCACCCATGCCCGGGCAGACAACGCGCGCCCGGTGGTGGTGGAGTTGTTTACTTCGCAGGGTTGCTCATCATGCCCGCCGGCAGATGCGCTGCTCGGCGAACTGGCGCGCAATCCCAACATCCTGCCACTGGCCTTTCACGTCACCTACTGGAACAATCTTGGCTGGCGCGATCCGTTCTCGCTTGATGCCGCCACGGCCCGTCAACGTGCCTATCAGCGCAGCCTGCGCACCGAGGCGATCTACACGCCGCAGATGATCGTGGATGGCCAGACGGATGTCATCGGGTCTGACCGGGCGTTGGTGAGCGCTGCCATCGCCCGTGCGCGGCCATCCGAATCGGTGCCCATCACCATCAGACGTACCCCGGAAGGCCTGTCGGTCCAGGTTGCGGCTGGAAAAGTATCGGCAGCAAACGGGGAAGCGCGGCTGCTTCTCATCGGCTTTGACGGCGCCCACCGCACCACCGTGCCGCGGGGCGAAAACGCGGGGCGTGACCTGTCAGAAACCAATATCGTGCGCGACATCACGGTGCTGGGAGGCTGGACCGGCCAGGCGCTGAACCTGTCCCCGCCGGCGCCCCAGGGTGAACGGGCCGCCGTGCTGATCCAGGCAGCCGATGGGCGCATCCTCGGTGCCGCCGTGCTTGCCCGCCCATAAAGCTGATGCTGCCGTTCCCCGGGGGGCCCGCCTCAGCCGACGAGCGGATGCGCGTCTTGCCCAAAATAAGCGCGTTCCAGCCGCGCAGGCAGATCATCCTCATCCGCGTCGGCTGCCAACACGATATGCCCTTGCGAGAGCGCATAAAGTCGATCGGCCACGCCGAGCGCCTTCTCGATCAACTGCTCCACGAGCAACACCGCAGTGCCGCTGTCGCGTAGTTGCGCCAGCACGGAAAATACCCGGTCCACCAAGACTGGCGACAGGCCCGCGGAAGGCTCATCGAGCATCAGAAGCTTTGGCTTGCGCACCAGTCCCTGCGCCACCGCAAGCATCTGTTGCTGGCCGCCACTGAGCGCACCGCCCAGCGCGTTTCGCTTCTCGGCGATCTCAGGGAAATAGGCGAGGGCTTCCTCAACCCGCGCTGATCGCTCGCCACGCGGCAAGCCATACCCTGCAAGTAAAAGATTATCGGTAACACTGCTTTGCGTGAAGACACGATGGCCCTCGATGACATGCACCAATCCCATCGCGCCTGCACGGCCTGGGTCTATATCGCGAAGGCTCAATCCGGCGAACAGGGCCTCGCCCTTGCTCCATGGAATGAGTCCTGAGATCGCGCGCAACAACGTTGTCTTGCCAGCACCGTTCGGCCCAAGCAGGGTGACCAATTCGCCGGTGCGAATGTGCATGTCGACGCCGTGCAGAATTCCAACCTTGCCGTAGCCGGCGTAAAGGCCGCTGACACGCAGCAGGGGCTCAGGCTCCAAGATAGGCACTGACGACCTCCTTGTGCACGCGGATTTCCGCAGGCGTGCCGTGGGCCAGCATGCGGCCAAGATTGAGGACGGTTACGCGGTCGCAGATATCGAAAATAAGGTCGGCATGATGCTCTACCAGCAGGACCGCCACCCCCTCGCGGCTGATGGCCTTGATCAGTGCGCCCAGCCGTTGGATCTCCTGCACCGACAGGCCGGCCGCTGGCTCATCGAGCAGCAACAGTCGTGGATGCAGCATGAGCGCACGGGCAATTTCGAGGAAGCGCAATTCACTGTGCTGCAAGCGGTCGGCGCGAATATCGGCAAGGCTGTCCAGGCCCACCGCCGTGAGCGCCTGCATCGCCGTGACCTTGATGCGCCGCTCGTCGGCGCGGGCACGCGGCAGACAGAGCAGTGCCTCGACGAAACTGGCACGCCCCGCCAGGGTGCCGCCGACCATGACGTTTTCCAGCACGGTTTCCTCGCCGATGACGCGCGGCGTTTGAAAGGTGCGGCAGATGCCTTCCGCGGCGCGTCCCACGGGGCGACCTGCCGCAAGCGGCATGTCGCCAAGAGCGATCTCGCCTTGCTGCGGTTTGTAATAGCCCGAGATCACGTTGAGCGTTGTGGTTTTGCCACTGCCGTTCGGCCCGATCAGCCCATGCACTTCGCCGGGTTCAACCACAAGATCCAGGCCGTCAATCGCCTTCAATCCGCCGAACGCCAGCAGAATACCGGATAGTTGAAGCCTTTGTCGCTTTCGCGTTTCGCCCAAAAGCGCTCGAAGCGCCTCATGCTGTGGGATGATGGTTCGCCCGGACGGAAGCGCCTTGCGGCTCTCTCGGTCCAGCAAGGCGGCAATTCCTCCCGGCATGGCCAGCACGATCAACAGCAGAAGACCCGCGTAGACGAAAGTCGACCATGCTGCCAAAGGGGCCGCGACTTCAGGCAGCAGTGTCAGCAGAATGGTGCCGAGCAGCGGACCTAGGATCGATCCGCGTCCACCGATCAATATCGAAATAAAGAACAGTAGCGAAAGATCGAACGTGAAGGCGTCTGGGGTGATGTAGGTTTGCAGGCTGGCGAACAATCCGCCTGCCAGACCTGCTGCAGCACCGGCAAAAAGAAACACGCTCACCAGCATCTTTGGCTTTGAAATACCACATGCCTCGGCCGCCACCTCGGCGTCACGCGTGGCGATCAGCGCACGACCGAAGCGGCTTTGGGCCACATTGGCTGTCATGATCGTACAAATGATCGCAAGCCCCACGCACAGCCAGTAGAGCCCCCAGGGTGTATCGAAGGGAGCGGGCATGCTGGGGCCGGAAAGGCCGATGCCGCCCCCCGTCACATCCTGCCAACCAAGGGCCACCTGCGTCACGATTGTGGCAAAGCCCAGAGTGCTCATCGCGAAGTAGAAAGTACGCAGACGCAGCGCGGGCAGGCCCACCAGAAGGCCAAATATGGCCCCCACGCCCATGGCTGCGATCAGTGCGAGCGCCGGGTGCATCTCCGGCACCACATTGCCCGCTGCCAGGATGGAGGCGGTATAGGCACCCAGTGCGAACAGCGCGACATATCCGATTGCAAGTTGGCCTGCGAAGCCCACGATCAGGTTCAGTCCGGCAACGACCACCCAGTAGATCGCCGCCCGCGTGCCGATAAGCGCGCGATACTCGTTTCCGGTGAGGGGAAGTATCAGGAGAACGGCCAAAACAGCGACGTAGAACCACGAAGCCATGAGGTTGGAGCGTGTCATTGCCGTCACACTCTCCGGGCGGAAGACGAACCAAACAGTCCTTGTGGCACGGCAAGGAGGATTGCGATGAACATCGCAAACACCGCAACTGACGCGAAGATGCCGCCGACCGCAAAATTAGCACCCTGTTGAAACAGACCGAGCGCCAAGCCGCCGATCACAGCGCCACGATTATTGCCCAGCCCACCAAGGGCTACGGGTATGAAGCCGTAGAAATTCAGCTGCGGCCCGTTGGCAAAGAAGGCCAATAGCAATTCGCCACCTGAAAACCCGGCAAGCCCGCCCACCACAGCAGCCAACGCGTAGCTGGCCACCCGGAGATTGCGTTCAGGCAGTCCCAGTGCGCGTGCCGCAAAATTGTCTTCTGCGACTGCCAGAAAGGCGCGGCCGATGAGGGTGCGGCGGTAGAGATATTCCAGGGCAGAGATTGTCACTGCGCAAGTCACAACGGGCAGCCAATATTTTTCATCCCAGATACCTTCGCCAATCCCGAACAGGCGCGGAAATGGCTGTGGTTCCGTGCTCCATTCGGTCGCTGTCACCTGCTGGATCATCAGCGCGAAGGCGAGGGTGGACAGCACGTAAAGATGCTGATCCAGGCTTTTCAAGACAGGACGCACGGCCACGAATTCGGTCAACACGCCTATTGCGGCGCAGACAAGTAACGTCGCTGCGAATCCCAAGATGATGGGCAGGCCCAGCCGCAGGATGAACATCGATCCGAGCACGCCGCCAAGCATGCCAAGCTGCCCGGCGGTGAAGCTCATGACCCGCGAAGTCGCAAACATCGTGTTGTAGGTGATGCCGATGAGCGCATAAACTGCACCTACCGCCAATCCTGAGGCGATAATGGAGTAAAGCATGCGTCAAGTGCCTCAGCTGTAGCCAGGTGCCAGTGTGAAGGCGCCATCCTTGGCCGAGTTTGCAGCTGACATCACAACTTCGTTGGTTGGATACCCGTTATGTTGCTCAACAGAGTAGCTATAGTCTCCGAATATACCTGGGTAGGCCTTGAGGCTGTTCCAGTAGCCAATGATTGAATCGCTGGAGGTGGATCCGGTGACCTCGATTGCTTTGGCCACGAGATTGATGGCGTCGTATCCCCCTGCCACCCACCAGAGCAGCGTATCGGAGAGATCGACCTTACCCTTGAGACGCGACACGAATTCGGCACTGCGCGCCGGCAGCCGACCAGCCGCGTCGAATGAACAGCTTTTGTAGCCAATCGCATAAACGTTCGCCCAATTCTCCTTGGCACTGACAAGGCTGCCAATCTCACCGGAAGACAGTGAAGGATGGCCCACGAACGGCACATTCCAGCCCATTGTGCCGCGGGTGTTGAGCAAACGAGCGATCATACCTGTGGACACGCTCCACAGGATAATCGCCTCGGCACCTGCCGCGCGGGCCCGCAACAGGTCTGGCGTCATATCAGGCTGGGTTGCGTCGATGTTGGCGACATAAACCACATCTGCTCCGTCGGCCTTGAACGCAGTCGCCGAGGCCTTTGCCGCGGTTACCCCATAACCGGTGGTATCACCGATCACCGCAACCTTTGTTACCTTGATAACCTTCAAGGCGTAGTTGCGAACCGCGTCATCCCACTGTCCGTTGGCCGGCGCCATGCGGAAGGCATTGGGGTATTTCTTTGGGTCGATCAGGCTGTCCACCACGCAAGGGTGGATATTCGGCATCTTGCTTCGCGCCATCACCGCCGTGGTGGCCAGCGACTCACCCGAATTGGTGGGTCCCCAGATCGCATCGACCTTGGCCTGGCTGATAAGTTCTTGGGTCGCATTCACCGCCTTCGTCGGATCACCCTGTGTGTCACGCGTGATGATCTCGACCTTACGGCCTTTTACCCCGCCGGCGGCATTGATCGCGTCGGTGGCAAAAATAACGCCTCGGTTAAACCCGATGGCAGGCGCCGAGCTGGCGCCGGTCAGCGAGGCAAGCCACCCAATGCGGATTGGTTCATTGGCGGCATATGCCCGCCGTCCAAGCGTGACTGTGGAGGTTGCGGCGACGGCGCCCAAACCGAGTGTGCGGCGTGTGATCAGCATGGCGTTGTTCTCCCGTTAAGATTGTCGCATGGCCCGTCTTGTGCAGGACTGATAGCGCTATCACCGAGCGTAACTTTGCACCTTCTCTTGATTGAAGGTAAAGCCCCAGCCGGGTCGTTCTGTAACAATCGCCTCGCCGTTCTCGAATTCCAGCATCTCGTTATAGAGCCCTGAGAACCACGGCATGTATTCGAGGAATACTGAATTCGACAGGCCGCCGAGCACTTGCAGCGATGTTTCCGGAAAGAGATGACTTGAGACTGGTACATCATGGCTATCCGCCATATGTGCCACGCGGACAAACTCGCTCACGCCACCCACGCGTTGAAGATCCGGCATCAGCACGTCGGCTGATCGGAGTTCGAGCATGCGGCGAAAGCCATAGCGGGTGTATTCCGTCTCGCCGCTTGCAATGGGCGTGTCTAGCGTTTGGGCCACGCGTGCCAGCCCCTCCAGATCCCAGGCGGGAAGGGGTTCTTCGAACCAGGTCAGATTGAACTCTTCCAGCATGCGCCCCAGCCGTATCGCTTCAGACTCGGTCTTGCCCTGATTGGCATCGGCCATCAGCTTGATGCTTGGCCCGATGGCGTCTCGCACCGCACGCACCCTTGCGATATCCTCCCGCGGGTCGGCAAGACCAAGGCGCATCTTCATCGCCTTCCAGCCGGCCTCCTTGAAACCGATTGCTTCCTCCACCAAGGCTTCCTTGCTGCGATCAAGCCATAGGCCACCGCTGTGATAGGCCGGAACGCGGCTTTTCGCCCCGCCGAGCAGCCGGTAGATCGGCATATTCCGGGCCTTGCCGAGTGCGTCCCATAATGCCCCGTCGATCGCGGAGATGCCGACGACGGATACGCCCTGGTGACCGAGGAAATTGATGCTCGTCCACGCCCGCGCCCAGAAACCGGCGATAAGGCCGGCGTCGTATCCAACAATCACATCCGCCAGCCCCTCCACCATGTCCACCAACACCTTTGTCCGGCGGTTATTGAGGGTGAAGATGAGATTTTCGCCGGTGATCCCTTCATCGGTGTGCACCATGACAAGGACACAGCCAAACCCTGTCAGTTGTCCCAGCGCGCTCCCGATGGGCTTGTCCAACTGAATCGGCACGACCAGCGTTTCGACCTTGGTAACCTTCATCGTGCTGCCTCGGTTCTTGTGGTTGGACCTGTGGCATAGCGGGCAAGAATGGTGGGGTCAGGATCGCAACCCAGTCCAGGCCCTTCCGGCACGGAAAGCTTGCCGTTGCATGGCCGAACCCAAGGGTCGAATGGATTTGCCTCCATCTCCAGCCACAACACTTCAATCAACGGGTTCTCAACCAAGGCAGCCGCGATATGAAGCGTGGCGATGAAGCCCGGGCCGAAATAGGGGCTGTGCGGGGCCACACTGATTGCATTGGCCTGGCACAACTGGATGATCCGAACCATCTCGCTGATACCGCCAAGCTTGGTCACACTTGGCTGTGCGATGTCGATGGCTCCGGCATCGATAAGGCTTTTGAAGCCAAACAGGCCAGCCACGTTTTCCCCTGCGGCCAGCGGAATGCCGTGACGACGCAGACTGGCCAGGCCGCCCGTATCCTCCGGCGGCCAGACTGGTTCCTCCAGCCACAAAAGCCCATTCGACGACATCGAACTGGCCATTTCATGGGCTTTTGGCGGCAACCAGGCGCAATTGACGTCCAGCATCACGTGCGCTTTGCCGGCAGCCTTCTTTGCCACCAGCACGTCTTCTCGCGTGGTCTGATGCAGCTTGACCGCGGTATAGCCGGCTTTAACCGCGTCTGTAACGTTCTTCGCCAGAAACTCATGCGTGGTATAGTTGAGCAGGCTTGCATAGGCGTCCAGCTTGCCCGGCCGGCTGCCGCCAAGCAGCCGCCATATTGGCTGCCCCGTGCGTTTTCCCAGCAGATCCCACAGTGCAATCTCGATGCCCGCATAACCGTAAACGAATGATCCGTTGCGACCGAGCAGATGCGTTGAATGAAGGATCGCCCGATTGATCGCATTGATGTCGCCGGCATCGCGGCCGATCATCAAAGGGGCGATGATGCTGTCGATGGCGGCCTTGGTTGTGGGAATGGCGGCATGGCCAAACGCCTCGCCCCATCCGACCAGCCCATCCTCGGTTTCAACCTTTACGAGAAGGATCTCCATCCGGTCCCAAAGCCTGCCGGCAAACGACTGGTAGGGGCCGCCCATGGTGAACGGCAGTGCGACGACTGAGGTCTCGATGGCGACGATTTTCATGCGTGGAGGCTAGGTTGTTCCAGACTTAAGTTATATGCCGCCTGGCTTAAATCAGCATAAGCTGAGCTGATGTCACTCAGCTTGCGCCAACTTCAGATCATTCACGCCGTCTGCCAGCACGGGTCCGTCACGCAAGCTGCGGCGGCGTTGGAGATATCGCAGCCGGCGGTCAGCATGGCGCTGCGTGATTGCAGCCTCGCCACCGGTTTTCCGTTGTTTAGCCGCCGGCATGGCCGCTTGCAGCCCACTGCGGAGACGCAGGTGATGCTGCCCGATCTGCTGCGGATGTTCGACGGCGTGGAGCGGATCGATCGTTTGCTCGCAGACCTGCGCGATGCGACGGTCGGAGCGGTGCATCTCGCCGTCACACCGACCTTGGCCGATAATTTGCTACCACGTGCCATTGCTCGCTTTCAGGTTGCCCGTCCCCGGATCGCGCTTACGATAAGGACAATGGATAACCTGGGCGTTGTCGATGCGGTGGCACAGGGACGGGTCGATTTTGGTCTGGTATTGACGCCACTGGGCGAGCCAGAAGCCAAGCTTGTGCCGCTATGCACCGGCGCGCTGATTGTCGTCGTGCCTCGGGGCCATGCGCTCGCCGGCAGGGACAGTGTGACGCCGAGCGATCTTGCAACCTATCCGCTGATTTCCTTTAGCCGAAACCTACCGCTTGGTTACCTGGTAGAGACGGCCTTTCGCCGCGCCGGCGTCCCACGGCGCATCGGGCTGGAGGTGAACCAATCTTCCGTGGCCTGCGCCTTGGTGCGTGAAGGCATAGGGGTCGCCGTGATCGACCCATTCTTGCTCGATGCCAAAACAGATCGCGGGGTCGTTGCATTAAAGTTGTTGCCCAAAACAAATGTGACCGCCCAGGCTCTATTCCCAAACGAGACAAAAACGTCGCAAGCAGCGAGGATGTTGTTGGTAAGCATTCGCCATACCGGTCGCATAATACAGGACATGTGAGAATTACAATCCCGCCCGCTATGCGATCGAAACCTTGGGACGCTTTACCCCCAAGCATCAGGGTGCCGAGGTTTTCGGTCTGCGAGACCGCGGATTGCGAGCGCAGAACTTCATGGCCGGGCAGTCGGTCCATCGCAAATTTAAACATCGGATGACCATGCAGTCTGCAAGCATCGTTTCCATACTCACCAGCAAAAGTGATCTAATGCTTATGTTTTCTAGCAGCCTGTCGGATTGGCCTAATTTTATGTCCCTACTTGAAATTTTCGCCAACATAGCGAGTGGTAATTGATTTAATATTACAATGGTCTTATGCGATTTGGTCTAATATTTCGTCAATCGCCTGAATCCGACAGGCTGCTAGAGCATTTTCTGATCGTTTGTTTCCAATCGATCGGAACCTGCTCTAGCCTCCGACCTTCACGTCATAACGGTCGAGCATCATAACCTTGTCCCAGGCCTTGACGAAGGCCTGGACGAAACGCTTGTGGCCATCGCTGCCGGCATAGACTTCAGCAACGGCGCGCAACTGGCTATTGGCGCCAAAGACGAGGTCCGATCTTGTGGCGGTGAAGCGGGTCTCACCGGTGGTGCGGTCGTCAAGCATGAAGGTCATGCCCTTCGTGTCCGCCTTCTTCCACTCGTAGTCCATGCTCGTGAGCACGGTGAAGAAGTCGTTGGTGAGCACGCCCACGCGATCCGTGAAGATGCCATGGCTGGAGCCGTCGTGATTGGCATTCATGGCCTTGAGCCCACCCATCAGTGCCACCCACTCCGGCGCCGTGAGCGACAGGAGCTGCGCCTTGTCGAGGAACATTTCCTCAGGCGCCACGCCCTGTGAGATTTCGTCGAACCTTTCATCCAGGTAGTTGCGAAAGCCGTCGGCGACGGGCTTCAGCCACTGGAACATTTCGATATCGGTGAGTTCCTGGGTGGTGTCGCGCCGGCCCGGCGTAAAGGGGACTTCGATCTGCACACCCGCATCGGCGGCTGCCTTTTCGAGTGCTGTGCAGCCCCCAAGAACGATGAGATCGGCAAGCGATAATTTCTTGTCACCTGCCTGATGCCTGTTGAACGCCGCCATCAGGCGCCGGAGTGCCTCGATCACCGGTATGGCCCTTCGGTTGATCGCCCAATCCTTCTGTGGAGCGAGTGCCAGCCGCCCGCCGTTGGCCCCGCCTCGCTTGTCGCTGCTGCGGTGCGTGGCTGCCGCGGAAAAGGCCGTGAACACGAGGTCGGAGGGCGAACAGCCCGTAGCCAGTATCAACGGCTTGAGCGCAGTGATGTCAGCGGCGTCAATCATGGCGTGATCCGAGGGGGGGATGGGATCCTGCCACAGCAGATCGTTGTCGTTCCGCTTCTCCGGTCCAAGGTAGCGTTCACGCGGCCCCATGTCTCGATGGGTCAGCTTGTACCAGGCCTTCGAGAAGGCCTGGGTGAACGCGTCGAAGTCGGCAAGAAACTTCTCGCACACGCGTCGATAGCTCGGATCGACCTTCAGCGCGATGTCGGTGGTCATCATCATCAATGGAACCATCTTGCCGGGGATATGCGCATCCGGCGTTTTCGGCGCGTTCGGGTCCGCTGGCGTCCATTGCAGGGCACCGGCTGGGCTTCTGGTCTGCTGCCATTCGAATTTGAAAAGGTTTTCCAGATAGCTGTTGTCCCATTGGGTCGGGTTTGGCGTCCAACTGCCCTCGATGCCGTTGGTCATCGTGTATTCCGCAAAGCCGGTGCCCTCCGGGTTCTGCCAGCCGAGCCCCATCGCCTCGATCGGCGCGATCTCGGGCGGAGGTCCGACCTCGGCGGCCTTGACCATGCCGTGGCTTTTGCCGAAGGCGTGACCACCAGCGATGAGAGCGACGGTCTCCTCATCGTTCATGGCCATACGGCTGAACGAGATGCGAATGTCGCGCGCCGAGCCCATCGGGTCGCCATTGCCGTAGGGGCCCTCAGGGTTGACGTAGATCAGCGCCTGGTGCGTGGCACCCAGCGGGTTTTCAAGGTCGTAGTCGATATCCCCGTTCTTGCCGCGCCACCGCTTGTCGCGCGTCACCATGCTGTCGGACGAGGTGGGTTGGCTGGCGTCCCAAACCTCAGGGCCCCAATAGGTGCTGTTATCTGCCTCCCACGCATCGCGGCGGCCACCGCCGAAGCCGTAGGTGGGACACCCCATGATCTCCAGCGCGCAGTTGCCGGTGAGCACCATCAGGTCTCCCCACGAGAGCGCGCTGCCGTATTTTTGCTTAATCGGCCAGATGAGCCGGCGCGATTTATCGGTGTTTCCGTTGTCCCACCAGCTGCTGAGCGGCGCAAAGCGCTGCAGCGCCTCGCCCGCACCGCCGCGCCCATCGGCAATCCGGTAGGTGCCGGCGGCGTGCCACGCCATGCGGACCATCTGCGGCCCGTAATTGCCGTAGTCCGATGGCCACCAGGCGACCGACGAGGTGAGGAACGCCTTGATGTCCTGCTTCAGGGCGCTGTAGTCCAGGCCGTTGAACGCCTTGGCGTAGTCAAAGTCTTCGCCGAGAGGATTTGCACGCGGCCCGTTCTGGTGCAGCATTTCAACCTTCAGCCGATCGGGATACCAGTCGGACAAGCTTGGTGGCGTGCCCAGCGCGCCGCCAACCCTGTCACCACCGAAGGGGCACTTGCCCGTCATTTCGAAGGTATCGGTATTGGTCTTGTCGTTGACCATATCGTTCATGATGCTGTCCTTTTGGATTTCCGACTGGCGTAAGGCTTGCAGCCGCCAGGGCGTCAGAGTGTCGCATTGGCCTGCGACCAGTGCGTGGCCAAGCGCACACCACCACTTTCGGCGGGAACTCAGATCACCGAGATGAGTCGTCACGTGAACAGTGAACGCATTCACCCCTCCGATCTTTCCCTATCGCTTAGGTAAATTTCACTTCAGGCGCGTTCGGTCAGCGCCGTATGACAATCGGCATGTAAGACAACGACTGCGATCCTTTCCATAATGGTTGGATCGGTGGTGGGATTTTTCGAATGGTCGTGGATCAGATACCTTCGCATCTGCGGCGTGACTTGTTGGGCTACGGTCGGACGCCGCCGCGCCCGCAGTGGCCGGCAGAGACACGGATGGCGGTGAATATCGGGATGAATTGCGAGGAGGCTTCTGAAGCTCCGGTGCAGGATCGTGACGGGGCCACGGAAACCGCGATGACCCACGGCAGTGGCGGGCTGTCGGGGCGCGACCTCAGGGCGGAAGCGCTGTTGGAGCACGGCAGCCGCGTGGGGGTGTTGCGGATTTTGGCTGAGCGCGGGCGTGCAACCACGATGTTCTGGTGCGCGGTGCCGCTGGAGCGCAAAGTGACACTGGCAGAGGCGATCATCGAGATGCGCGAGAGTGGGCTGTATCACAAGGGCGCAAGACAGCCGAAGATGATGTCGGTCGGCCTGCACATGCGCCCGGCTGGGCACCGGGGCCGGGCGGCAAGGCTGGAGCGATTTTTGGACCACATTGGGTTGCACGCGGATGTTTGGGTGTGCGAAGGCGTGGAGATTGCGCGGCATTGGCATGCCCATGTCCATTCGGACGCCGGCGCATGAACTGGATTGCTCCACTAGTGCGGGATCTGAAGGCGCCGATGGCCCATCCGCGGGCCATATTAGACGCCGCCGTGGCGCTGAACCTGAATGAGAGCCCGATTGGGCCCTCACCTTTGGCGATTGCCGCGGCGCAGGCCGCCATCGCAGGGGTGAACCGTTACCCGCCGACCGATGGCGGCGCGCTGGTTGCGGCATTGTCAGCGCATACCGGCGTTGCCGCAGATCGCATCGGGGTGTCGGTGGGGTCGGACATGATGCTGCACCTGCTGTGCATGGTGTCACTGGCGCCAGGCCGGAGCGCCGTGCTGCCTTATCCGTCGTTTCCGCGATATGGGATTTCCACGCGCATCGCCGGCGCGCGGGCCATTTTGGTGGAGGTAACGCCGGATGGCTCGAATGATCCGGAGCGGTTGTTGGCGTCTGTTGCAAAAGATACCAGCATCGTTTTCTGCTGTACACCGAACGGCAACACCGGCGGCGTGCTAAGCCGGGCCGCGTTGCGCCACATTGCGCTGCATGTGCCGGACGGGGTGATGCTGGTGGTGGACGAGGCCTATGCCGAGTTCGATCCTGATGCGAACACGCTGGCGGTGTTGGCGGAGCGGCGTGGTCCTTGGGTGGTGACGCGGACATTTTCCAAGGCCTATGCGCTCGCTGGGCTGCGCGTGGGGTATGCGCTGTGCTCCGACATGCGGGTTGCTGAAGTGATGCGGGCGGCGCGGCCGATCTTTGAGATGACGTCTCCGTCTTTGGCTGCAGCCGAAGCTGCTTTGGGCGATGCGACGCATCTTCGGATGATGTTGAACCTGGTGGCGGCTGGGCGGGTGCAACTTGCGCAGGGGTTGGTGGAAATGGGATTTTCACCGCTGCCGTCGTCGGCAAATTTTATCACCACCGATCTACGGCGGAAGGCCGGGCCGGTAGTGCGCGACATGGAGCGGCAAGGGGTGCTGGTGCGTGGGGTGATGGACCCTGGTTACGAGAACTTCCTGCGTATCACTGTGGGTTTGCCGGCGGAGAACGCACGTGCGCTGGCGGCGTTGGGCGTGGCGCTGGAGGTGGCGCGTGTCTGATACCAAAACCTTGGCGGCGCCCGCTTGGCCCACCGCACTGGCTCACGGCAGCGAGTATGTCGCACAGATTGTGGGCACCGATGGTCTTACCACGGCAAGTCTTGCGGCGTGCGTGAACGGAACACTGGGCCATGCACGGGATTTCGGCGATACCCACAACGCTTCGGTAATGTAGCCAAGCGTGGTATCGGCGCTACGGCGTCAGTCAAGATGCAGTTGTGGCGTGTTGGCATTCAACGTGGAAATCTGGGCATGTTGTTGCGCGGTCGAGCGAAAGTTAGACTTGCGTGCCCAGGCTTTTGCCTCACTTACAAAACTTCCAGATTTCCACCGGATCGCGGGATTGAAAAACTCGTAGGCATGTCATGCCTCCACTGAACCAAGACGCGCGTTCAAGGTGAGATGGCCGGGGAGATTTGCGAGGACCACCTTGCGTACTGGGTTATTAAAAGATTGAGGGATGCGTTTCGCACTTGCGTGCAGACCAGACGTAAGCGCTGCGCACATTGTATCTGCTGTAAGATGTTCCCCAGGCTCCCATACTCGCGCACGAGTAGCGCCAATTCTGCCAGTATTTCCAAGTATGGCAGGAAGAACTGTAGTGAAGAGTACTTCTTCGAGCGGAAATACAGGATGGAGGTTGTCGATCTCATTGGTGGGTATAAATTTGTTCACCAGGCGGAGCATAGACTCGAAAAGGTCGCGGTTCATGAAGACTCCGTCGGCGCGACCGATGCGGATCGTCGTGCCAAGATGTTCGACAAGGGCAGCCAGTCGAGGATCGAACGCCACATGATCATGCCAGTGCCAATTTTTGTGAAGATCGTAGGTCGTTGTCGGCAGCCCACAGTCAAAGCGCTCAATGACATCGTCGAGCGCGGGCTGTAGAGCATATAGATAGGGCGATGCGAGGCAGATATGGCTGGCCGGGATCCCCATCCGCGTCGCCGCCTGGTGATTGTGGATCATCATTGGCAGCGCTGACCCGAAACGGGTGGGGATCGATATCGGGTTTACGATTAGTCCTTCGACGGATAGATGCCGGTTCTGCTCAGCGAGTTCGACCAGCATCTTACGGCGGGTGGTGGCTGACAGATGCGCTATCGTGACCATTCGGCCGGACAAGGCTGCCTGCCAGTTCAGATGGAATCCCGTGATCGCAGCCAGGTCTTCATGAAACGAAGTCGCCAACAGAACCCGCATGTCAGCCCTCACGCCGAAGCTGCGCTGCGGTCGCAGCTGTTATATTGCGCGGCCGGACGGTGGGTTCGGAATTCTTCATCGGCCCAGCTTAGCGTGATCGCTGGCATATTGACGACACCTACACCGCCATCGCTGAACTTTCCGAACAATGAAACCATCAGCTCTGCATGAGGGCAATATTGCCCTGAGATCGAAACAACCGCGCGATAAAATTGCTCGGTAAGACAGCAGACTAGAGCGTGATAGTTTGGTTTACCGCAAGCTATCGCGATTCACGCAATCCCTTCCGCCGATCGGCGTCCACGGGACCGGAAGCATATACAGCAGAGAGGCATCGCCAAGATTTTCTGGGAAACGGGACGATCTTGTCGGGATTGGGTGCGTGCGCCAGCTGGATTAATTTTGGGGGCAGTTCGCGCAACCAGACCGCGGCCTTAATCCGCCGCATACCCAACTGATTTCGCAGAGCCGATCGATACTGCCAAATGTGCTATGACCTCGCGCAGGCGGGTATTTTCTTCTTCAAGATCAGCGCAGCTTCGGGTTTCGGTGCGATGTAATGCGTGCGCGGTCTTTACGCAGTTGCAATCAGTTGCAGATGGAGAGACACCAGAAAATCTCGCTCTCGCGGGCCTTGCCAACATCGGCAGCAGATCAGCCACCGGCAGCTTGGAGGCTATACCCAGAGCAGTCTGCCTCTTTTTCAAACTCATCGCATACTCCTCTCAACAACAAGCAATTTCAAAGGCACTGTAATAATTTCGCTCTCTGTTTAGAACAAATCACTACAGCTCAAAAAAGAAGTAACTTCTATGACGCATTGAAACAGCGCGAATCACGGATAAAATCCAAATAGATTGGAAACCCAATTAAAATACAAGCGCTCGTGATACCCCGTTTCAAATTTTCGACGTTGCCATATCTTAAGCTTAAGTTAACGGGTTATACGGGAGAGACGAGACAAAATCGTTTGGGCACCTTTCACGTTCCCGCGAGGCTCATACCAACGGCCCTGAGTGTTGGCCTGTGATGAACAGGTGAACAACCGCTGCTATGAGACTGTGGTTTGTGCGCTGCCGCCGGCCAACCCGGCGCGCCATACCAACGGCTGCAAGCCTTGCAACATTCTAGGCGCGCAGCCGTTGGTATCAGGCTTACGTCTGTCAGGCCACTGAAGACGCGCGTTCCATGGCGGCGCGGGCCCAAGATGCCGCGGCGTCTTCGTCGAAGAGTTCCGTCAGCTTCTTCATCATTGTACCACCAAGTTCTTCGGCGTCGACGATCGTCACCGCGCGCTTGTAGTAGCGCGTGACATCATGGCCGATCCCGATGGCGACCAACTCAACCGCACGGCGATCCTCGATCTCCTTGATGATCTCTCGCAGGTGGCGTTCGAGGTAATTGCCGGGATTGACCGACAATGTGCTGTCATCCACCGGGGCGCCATCGGAGATGACCATCAGGATGCGGCGGTGCTCGGGACGGGCAAGGATGCGACGATAGGCCCACAGCAGGGCTTCGCCGTCGATGTTCTCCTTAAGAAGACCTTCCCGGAGCATCAAGCCCAGATTTTTGCGGCTGCGGCGCCAAGGGCTGTCGGCTGATTTGTAGATGATGTGGCGCAGATCGTTGAGCCGGCCGGGATTGCGCGGCTTGCCTTCCGCCACCCAGCGCTCCCGCGATTGGCCGCCCTTCCAGGCGCGGGTGGTAAAACCAAGTACCTCGACCTTGACGGCGCAACGTTCCAGCGTGCGCGCCAGGATATCTCCACACATGGCAGCGACCGTGATGGGTCGGCCGCGCATTGAGCCTGAATTGTCGATGAGCAGGGTGACGACGGTGTCACGAAAATCAGTGTCGCGCTCGTGCTTGTAGGACAGCGCCATCATGGGGTTGACGATCACGCGGGCCAGGCGGCCTGCGTCAAGTTGGCCTTCTTCGAGGTCGAAATCCCAGGCGCGGGTCTGCTGCGCCATCAGGCGGCGCTGCAGGCGGTTGGCTAGTTTGGCCACAACGCCCTGAAGATGCTGCAGTTGTTGGTCCAGATGCTGGCGCAGGCGGGCAAGTTCGTCGGCGTCGCATAAATCGGCAGCGTTGACTTCCTCATCGAACTGACGGGTGTAGGGCTTATAGGTGGCCTCATTGTTGGCGACCGGCTTTTCGCGGCGCGGCTGCGGTCCGCCGGGGCGGTCGTCACCCTCTGCGGCGGCGGAGTCGTCGTCTGATTCCTCGCCGGCCTCGTCGTCGGCGGCCTCGCCGTCCATCTGCTCCGGCTGGGCGCCGAGCATCGATTCGGCTTCGGACTGCGACTGACCCTCGCCTTCCTGGCTGTTGTCCTGCTGGCCAGACTGTTCGCCGTCTTCGTCATTCGTATCGTCGGAGGGGTCCGCTTCAGCTTCGGCCTCAGCTTCCGCAAGCTCCATGGCAGCCAGAAGTTTGCGTGCGGAGCGTGTGAAAGCGGTCTGATTGGTGATGTTGGTGGCCATTTCGGCCAGCGCCTGGTCGGCCTGTTCGCCCAGCGTGTTGCGCCAAAGGTCTAGGACGCGCAGGGCTGCCTGGGGAGCAGGATGGCCTGACATGCGTTCACGCGCGAGAAGGCCCAGGGCGGCGGCGATCGGGAGTTGATCCTTGCGGGTCATCCGGTCGTAACCCTCAGACTCACATTCATCGCGCAGCTTGGCTTGAAGGTTCGCAGCAACGCCTGCCATGTGGGTGCCGCCGATGACCTCGACACGGGCTTGTTCCACTGCGTCATAGACGTCTCGCGCCTCACGGCGGCTGGGCATGCGGGCGTTGTGGACGGCGTCGTCATGATGGCGAACACGCAGGGCCAGGGCATCCGCGGCGCCGCGCAGTTTGGCCATTTCCGCAGGCGGCAGAGCCCGGGTGGGCAGCGGCAGCCGCGCACGTTTGCCAGCCAGTCCGGAAGGGCCGGGTTGATAGGCGACCTGTACCTCTGCATTGCCGGCTACCGCACGCAGCGCGCCTGCCGTGGCCTTCTTGAATTCCTCGGAGCGCGTTAAGTCTTTCTTATCACTCACAGCTTAGCCTTTGCGCACCAGGTTCCCGGTCGGCAGGTCTTCGTTGAAGCAGCGCTGGTAATATTCGGCCACCGTGCCGCGCTCGGCTTCATCACATTTGTTCAGGAAGGTGAGGCGGAATGCGAAGCCGATATCGTTGAATATGCGGGTATTTTCAGCCCATGTGATGACGGTGCGGGGGGACATGACGGTGGAGATATCACCGTTGATGAAGCCGGCGCGGGTAAGATCAGCCAGTGCCACCATGCTCTCGATGCGCTTCTTGGTGGCCTTGTCCGCGGGATCGGCACCCATCTTGGCAAGCACGATTTCCGTCTCCTGCGCATGCGGCAGGTAGTTGAGTGTGGCGACGATGTTCCAGCGGTCCATCTGACCTTGGTTGATCTGCTGGGTGCCGTGATAGAGGCCGGTTGTATCACCCAGGCCCACCGTGTTGGCGGTGGCAAACAGCCGGAAGCCAGGATGTGGGCGAATAACCTTGTTCTGGTCGAGCAGGGTAAGTTTCCCTTCGACTTCAAGCACCCGCTGGATGACGAACATAACGTCTGGCCGGCCGGCATCATATTCGTCGAATACCAGGGCGCAGGGATGCTGCAAGGCCCACGGTAGGATGCCTTCACGGAATTCTGTGATCTGCTTGCCATCCTTCAGCACGATCGCGTCTTTGCCGATCAGGTCGATCCGGCTGATGTGGCTGTCGAGATTAACGCGAATGCAGGGCCAGTTCAGGCGGGCGGCGACCTGCTCGATGTGGGTCGATTTGCCGGTGCCGTGGTAGCCTTGGATCATGACGCGGCGATTATAGGCAAAGCCTGCCAGGATCGCGAGCGTGGTGTCCCGGTCGAATTTGTAGGTGGGGTCGGCATCCGGCACATGCTCGGTGCGTGTGCTGAAGGCCGGCACGTGAAGATCGCTGTCGATCCCGAACAGGGCGCGCACGTCCACGGTAATATCCGGCATTGAGATGGCCGAGGTGGGTGTGGTTTCGCGGGCGAGATCGTTCATCGTTCAGGCATCCTGTTCGTCAGTACCGGCATGATACGCCCGGCTTTTTGGGTTGGGTAGGTGGGCGGGCATTTTAGATTGGCTCGTTCGGGCACTCTGATTCGAGGGCGGGTGAAAGCGATTATGTGATTTTGATGGCGCTAGGCGGTGGCGGCATAAGGCTCGGTCGTGAGCCTGCTGCGAACCGCCGCATAGGCGAGGTTGATGGTCTTCAGTCTTTCTTCGGACGCCCTGTCGCCGCCATTGGCGTCGGGGTGGTGACGTTTTGCCAGTTCCTTGTAGCGGTTCTTCAGCACATCCATTGTCACAGGCCAGTCCAGGCCCAAGGTCTCCATCTGCTCTCGCAGGTCGGTGGGAACTTCGTTTGCCGAGGGTTTTGAAGCGCGTCGCGCGCCGCCTATCCCAGCGTTAAGCACATGGTTCGGGTCGCGCAGCATCGCCTCGTCGATATGACCGCCGAGATGGCCAAGCGGCCATGTAGGCCGTTGCCAGGATGTGTCGGCGCGAAGCTGTGCCTCGATTTGCCCTGGGGTCATGCCTTTGTAAAAGTCCCAGCCGGCATTGTAGGCACGCACGTGTTCGAGGCAGAACCAGAAATAGCGATTGAGTTCTGTGCGGGATTTCGGCGCACGGTACGCCCCTGTGTTTGGACAACCGGGGATGTCGCAAAGCTGGCCTGGTGCGTCCGGATCGGGCGCATAGGCCCGCGGACGGGATGGGCTACGGGTCATGGAAGCCTTATGTGCGGGCTGGGCTGCGGAATGAAAGAGGGAATTGTGCAGATGACACGAAGTGAGCGGATCGAAGTTGCGTTGCGCGCGAAGTTTGCGCCGAACGCGGTGGAAGTGGTGGACGAGAGTGCGCAGCACGCGGGCCATGCAGGCGCATCCCCCTCCGGCGAAACCCATTACAAGGTGGTTATGGAGACGCGATCCTTCATCGGACTTTCACGCGTGGCAAGGGCGCGGGAGGTGCATACGGCGCTGGAGGCCGAATTTTTAACCGGGCTGCACGCGCTTGCGCTGAGTTTGCGCGCGCCAGAGAAATAAGGCCGCGGCAAGATTTCTGGGAATGTACCGAATTCTTCATCCGATAAGACATTCTTCATGATTGTGCCTCACCATTGCGTATCGGATGGTGAGGTTTCTGGTGGGCGAAAGTCGATTGATCAACCGCAATGTCGTCGGCATTGGCGGCCGGACAAGCATGCGGCTTGAACCAGAACTTTGGCAGGCGCTGGATGAGATCGCCAGACGGGAGGGTGTGTCGATTGCAGACATCATCCGGGTCGTTGAACTGGCTTTGGCGGCAGCCGGGCATACTGGCGGACGAACAAGCGCGGTGCGTGTTCACATCGTGGGTTACTTCCGGGACGCGGCGACTGCGGAAGGCCATCTTCAAGCGGGACATGGCGCGCTTGAGTAGCGCGGTAGCATTTGCAGGAAACGTGCCGGCGCAACCATGCGTAGGTCGCAACGGGTGGTATGGATGGCATGCAGGCTCACTTCACACGGGGGCGGCAATATTTATGGTGAAGGCGGCGCACCAGTTCACAAGCAGATAGGGCTCGCCCTTGAGCGCTGACGCTGGCGTTTGAGAGTTGTTCAAGGGCAATGGCGCAAACTGATAGCGCGCGGCAGACGTTTCTCGGTCGCTATCGTGCAGGCAGCCGCGGCCACCCGTGACAGCACTGGCATAGGCAAGCACAGCCTGGCCCTGTGGCCTGCGGGCAACTTCGATACGAACGGTTTCAGGGCCGTCGATCTCGACGGCGACGATGGGGATCTCACCAAGCTCATCTCGAGCGACAAAGCCACGGTTTTGAACGGCCGAGTGGGCGTGGAACGCTATTGGATCGCCCCAGGCCAATGGCGGGACCGGAACGGAGAACGCTACGCTAATCGTCGTGTTCTCGCACCTGGCGAATATTGGGTGGGTTGGCCGGAAAATCTGTCCTTCACTCAGCACCCGATGCATGACTTTGCCGAACTGCGCGCCGAGCCACCGATAGCCATTGGCGTCCAGATGTCCGCCGGCGGTGTGTGGCAGCGGATAGCTTGGGGCCACGATGACAATTCCAGGGGATTCAAGGGTAAGTTCGAGCTGCGCCTGGGGCATCTCGTTGCCATCCGTCGCCAAGTCGCCACCAGTCTGGTAGGTAAAGATCAACGGGCGCGTGCACTGAGCCGTGACGGCCTCTGCAGCGGCGAAAAAGTCGTCGCAAAAGCGGCGCAGGGAGGTCTTATACGTCAGGCTATCCGCCGATGTCCCATTCATTTCCAAATTTTCGAACTCACCCTGCAGCAGCAACAGGGCCGTGATGCCATAGCTCAGGCCGATCGCATGTGCTGCGGTCTGGGCGGAATGGGCGCATTGGCGGAGTTGCTGGAACAGGTTCGGCGCGGCGTCCTGTATCAGGCTTTCGACCGAAGGCCCATCGCCCCCGCAACTGCTGGCGAGCAGCCGGTTCACCCCGATTTTGGCGTGTCCGGACGCGAGGGCGCGGCCACGCCATTCGTTAAGGGCTGTTGCGAGAACCGTCTCACCGGCATCCGTGACCGCCTGTCCGCCGGGCGTGGTGTCCGGGGGTTTGCCCGTCTTGACGTTCTGTACCGTGGCGACGAGCGGCCGCAGGCGCGGGGGGCCGATGGGTTGCCAGTTTTCGGCCTCGTGTTTGGCGGGATGAACGCTTTGGCCGAGCATCAGGGTGTCGTGACGCGGGCTGCGCGACAGGTTGTGCGACCCACCCCAACCGCCGGACAACAAATGGCCATAGGCGAGGATGTGGTTGATGTCGCAGTCCGGCTCCGCCGGATGACACGCAAGCAGATCAGCGAGCCTCATGTTCCTGCTGCCGTCTCAGCGCGGCTTCGCTGCGGCAAGAAGAGCCTCTTCGTCCTGGAAACCATAGTAAGTCAATTCCATGACACAGGGATCTGCTTGGGTGACAGTGGCCAGAATAGAGTCGGGCATCGCAATATCCGACTGGCCAGGCCTACAGATTGCGACAACGCCGGTTCGCGGATCGGCCATTCGAACCTCCTTCGGCCCACCAGCACAGCCGGTGATCGAGAAGGCAGCGACCAACGCAAACAGGGAGCGCCCGACACTCGGCATGCTAGGCTTCTTTCTATGTTCTGGTCAGTAGCTGCGGGGCATACCCAGCACATGTTCGGCGACATAGGACAGGATCAGGTTGGTGCTGATGGGCGCCACCTGATAAAGCCGGGTTTCTCGGAATTTGCGCTCGACGTCGTATTCCTCCGCAAAGCCGAAACCGCCATGGGTTTGAACGCAAGCTTCTGCGGCCGCCCAACTGGCCTCGGCGGCGAGCATCTTGGCCATGTTGGCCTCCGGCCCACAGGGCAGGCCGGCGTCGAAGCGGGCGAGGCCATCGCGGACCAACAGTTCGGCCGCACGCATCTGCGCATAGGCGCGCGCGATCGGGAACTGGACCCCCTGGTTCTGGCCGATCGGCCGACCGAACACCTGCCGCTCGTTGGCGTAGGCTGTGGATTTCGCGGTGAACCACTTCGCATCGCCGATGCATTCAGCGGCGATCAACAGGCGCTCGGCGTTCATGCCATCGAGGATGTAGCGGAAGCCGCGACCTTCTTCGCCCACGAGGTTAGCCGCCGGAACGACCATATTGTCGAAAAACACCTCACAGCTGTTGTGGTTCATCATCGTCCGGATTGGGCGGATGGTGAGGCCATTGCCGATTGCTTCGCGCATGTCGACCACGAAGGTCGACAGGCCCTCGGTTTTTTTGGCCACTTGGTCGCGTGGGGTGGTGCGGGCCAGAAGCAGCATGAGGTCGGAATGTTCAGCCCGGCTGGTCCATATCTTCTGACCGTTGATGACGAAATTGTCGCCCTCGCGCCGGGCAAAGGTGCGCAAGGCCGTGGTGTCGGTGCCCGAGCCGGGCTCAGTTACGCCAAAGGCCTGCAGCCGGAGCGAGCCGTCGGCGATACCAGGCAAATAAGCGGACTTTTGTGCCGCGGAACCGTGGCGTAAGATGGTGCCCATGATGTACATCTGAGCGTGACATGCCGCCCCGTTGCATCCTTGCTCGTGAATCGTCTCCAAAATTGTAGCGGTTTCGCTGAGGCTCAGGCCGGCGCCGCCGTATTCCTCCGGAATGAGCGCGCCGAGATAGCCTGCTTCGGTGAGAGCCCTGACGAAACCCGTGGGGTAGCCACGTACAGCGTCCAACTCGCGCCAATATGGGGCCGGAAACCGCGCGCAGAGTTTGGCCACCTCCTCCCGAATTTCGGGGTGTTGATCGCTGCTGGGGCTGAGATTATTCGCTGCGGTCTGGTCCATCTCGTAATCCTGTCGGCCTGATGGTTTTGGGGGCAGGGATAGTGCCGGGCGCCGTCGGGCGCAACCTCGACGATTATTGTGCACCGCATATAAGGGATCAGTAGCCATCGTCCGTTTTTTTTACCAAAGTGCGTGGCGAGGGGTTTTATGTGCGCTTCCCCTTGGATTTGTTCGCTGGGCGGCCATAAATTATGACGGGCCGCAGTTATGTTTCGGCCTTAGCACGTGTTTTGCATATTTTGGTTTGATCCGTTGGAGATAGCGTAACGATGCAGGTTCGCTGGCTTTGCCTTGCCCTCGCAGCCCTTGCGCCGTCTGCGGTGGCGGTGGCTCAGCCTGCTGCCGCTCCATCGACGTCGCCGGCGCAGGGTGCGCCATCGAGTCCTGCCGCACCGCAAGGTGGGGGCGTGCCCGTAACTGTTACCAAGCCCATACGCCAGGATGTCCAAGTTTTTCTGCGTGGGCTGGGCATCGTCGCCGCTTCAAAGACCGTTATTGTGCGCCCGCGTGTGGACGGGACAATCGATCGGGTAGCGTTCATCGAAGGCGAGGAACTGTTGGCGGGCGCACTGATCGCCCAGTTGGACCCTCGCCCCTATCAGGCTGTGCTGGACCAGGCGTTGGCGCGCAAGGCGTCCGATGAGGCCACGCTGGCCAATGCGCGGCTGGATCTCCGACGTTCAACTCAGTTGGCATCCAACCAATTCGCCGCACAGCAAACGGTGGATACGCGGGCTGCGACCGTGGCGCAGCTTGAAGCAAATATCAAAGGCGATGACGCGACAGTTTCGGCGGCGCGGCTGAACCTTGAGTTCACCCGCATCACGGCACCGTTCGACGGGCGGGTGGGATTGCGGTTGGTTGATCCCGGGAATTTCGTCCGGGCTGCCGACAATACGAGCCCTGGCATTGTGTCACTGAGCCAGATTAGGCCAATCAGCGTCACGTTCACCGTGGCACAGGACAATCTGCCGGACATCACTGCCGCGATGTCGCGCGGCAAGCTGCTGGTGGCCGCGTGGAGCGCGGATGACAAGGTGAAGCTGGCGGATGGCGAGCTGCTGACGATCGACAACGCGATCGACGCCACCACCGGCACGATCAAGATCAAGGCGAGCTTCACCAATGCCGACAACAAGTTATGGCCAGGTCAATTCGTCAACGCGCGCCTGCTGGTGGACAATCGCAGCAAGGCGCTGACCGTGCCGAGTTCAGCGGTGCAGCGTGGGCCGGCCGGGCTTTTCATCTATGTCGTCAAACCAGACCAGACCGTGGCGGCCCGGCCGATCGACGTGGCGCAGGACACCGGTGCGATATCGGTTGTGACAAAGGGCCTGGCCGAAGACGAGACCATTGTATTGAGTGGCCAGTCACGCCTCAGCAATGGCGCCCGGATAAGCGCCGCCATTCCTTCGGCAAGTTAGACGATCCGCACGAACCTGAACGCATCCATCCAACCCTGAGCACGAACGGATCGCCGGTATGAGCATATCGACCCCCTTCATCCGGCGACCGGTCGGCACATCGCTTCTGATGGCCGCCATCCTGCTGGTTGGGCTGGCGGCGTATCCGCTGTTGCCGGTGGCGCCGCTGCCGCGGGTGGACTTCCCCACGATCCAGGTGACCGGCAGCTTTCCCGGCGCGAGCCCTGAGACCATGGCCACCACGGTTGCAGCGCCGTTGGAGCGGCAATTCAGCCAGATCGCCGGTATCAGCCAACTGACGTCGATATCGGTGGCGGGCGGCACGCAAATCGTTCTGCAGTTCGACCTCGACCGCAACATCGATGCGGCGGCGCTGGACGTGCAGTCTGCCATCAACGCGGCCGGTGGCTCACTGCCCCGCGCCTTGCCCAATCCACCGACGTATCGGAAGGTCAATCCAGCTGACAGCCCCATTCTGATCCTGGCAGTCCAGTCCGAGACGATGCCACTGATTGAAGTGGATGAGATTGCCGATACCTTGTTGGCCCAGCAGATCTCGCAGATCGCTGGTGTGTCACAGGTGATCATCGGCGGCGAGCAGAAGCCGTCGGTTCGCGTTCAGGTTGACCCGGCACGGCTGGCCGCGATGGGCCTGACGATGGAAGACGTGCGGATTCTGCTCACCGCTGCCACTGCGAACACGCCAAAGGGTGCCATCGACGGACCCAAGCAGTCGTTCTCGATCTATGCCAACGACCAGTTAACCCAAGCTTCTCAGTATAAAGACCTGGTTCTGGCCTATCGCAACGGCGCGCCCGTGCGGCTTTCAGATATCGGTCAGGCGGTTGATGCGCCGGAGAATTCGCGTCTGGCTGGCTGGCAGAACGGCAAACGCGGCATTCAGCTGCTGATTTTCAAGCAGCCAGGTGCCAACGTGATCGACGCTGTGGACCGCATCAAGGCCGCGTTGCCGCGTCTGACGGCGGCTATTCCGCCGGCCATTCAGGTGAAGCAGGTTCTGGACCGCACGCAGACGATTCGCGCCTCGGTAGAGGATGTGCAGTTCACGCTGTTCATCTCCATCGGCCTGGTCGTTTTGGTTATCTTTATCTTTCTGCGCAATTTCTGGGCGACCGTCATTCCGTCGATCACGGTGCCGCTGGCGCTGATCGGCTCATTCGCAGTGATGTATCCGCTGGGTTACAGCCTGGACAATTTGTCGTTGATGGCACTCACAATCGCGGTCGGCTTCGTGGTTGACGACGCAATCGTGATGTTGGAGAACATTTACCGTCATATCGAAGACGGCATGAAGCCAATGGAGGCGGCCATCAAGGGCGCCGGCGAGATTGGCTTCACCATCATCTCCATTTCGCTGTCGCTGATCGCCGTGTTCATTCCGCTATTGCTGATGGGCGGTATTGTCGGCCGGCTGTTCCGCGAATTTGCAATGACGGTGTCGATTGCCGTGGCGGTGTCAGCAGTGATCTCGCTGACGCTGACGCCAATGATGTGCGCGCGGTTTCTGAGCCACGACCACGGCAGCCATGGCTGGTTCTATCGGGTCGTGGAAAAGTTCTTCGAAGCCTTGCTGGGTGGATATCGGCGCACCTTGGATATTGCTCTGAAATACAGCTTCGTCACGCTGATGGTGTTCTTCGCCACCGTCGGGACAACCGCCTATCTTTATATCAAGATCCCCAAGAGCTTCTTCCCGCAACAGGACACCGGCGTGCTGATCGGCGTTTCCGAGGGTGCGCAGGATATCTCGTTCACCGAAATGTCCAAGCGGCAGTTAGAACTGGGTGAGGTGATTGGCTCAGATCCCGACATCGCGGCCTATTCGTCGTCCGTCGGTGCTGGCAACGGATTGACGGTCAACAACGGGCGGTTCTTCATTGCGCTCAAGCCGTTCGACCAGCGCGAGGCGTCGGCGCAGCAGATTATCGCGCGGTTGCGGCCAAAACTGGACAAGGTAAGCGGGGCGCGGCTTTTCCTTCAGGCCGGGCAGGACATCTCGGTGGGTGGACGGCTTGCGCGCACACAGTATCAATACACGCTTCAGGGTGCAGATCTAAGTCAGCTCTATGAGTGGGGGCCAAAGATTTTGGGCGAGATGCGCAAGTTGCCGATGTTGCGCGATTTGGCTTCGGACCAGCAGATGGCCGGCACCACGGCAACTCTGGTGATCGACCGCGACCAGGCGGCGCGCTTCGGCATTCAGCCGCAGGTGATCGACGACACGCTGTACGACGCGTTCGGACAGCGGCAGGTGACACAATACTTCACCCAGGTGAACACTTATCGTTTGATATTGGAGGTGTTGCCTGAAATGCAGGGGCGTCTGGACACGTTGGACAAACTGTATGTGCGGGCCAGCACCGGTGCGACGGTGCCGCTTTCCACCTTTGTGAAGGTGGACACCAAGCCGGTCGTGCCACTTTCTATCAGCCATCAGAGCCAGTTCCCAGCGGTGACGCTGTCGTTCAACCTGGCGGAGGGTGTGGCGCTGGGCGAGGCGGTGACGTCGATCAACCAGATGATGGCGCGGATCAATGCGCCGATTACCATTCGCGGTGCGTTTGCCGGCACCGCGCAGGCGTTCCAGTCATCGCTTTCGAGCCAGCCCTATTTGATCGCGGCCGCGCTGATCACGGTCTATATCATTCTGGGCATCCTGTATGAAAGCTACATCCTGCCGCTGACCATTCTGTCGACCCTGCCGTCGGCTGGTGTGGGTGCGTTCCTGATGCTGATGCTGTTTGGCTATGATCTGTCGATCGTGGCGCTGATCGGCGTGATCCTGTTGATCGGCATCGTGAAGAAGAACGGCATCATGATGGTCGACTTTGCCATCGGCGCCGAACGACGAGACGGGATGGCGCCGCACGAAGCAATTCGCCAGGCATGCCTGTTGCGGTTCCGGCCGATCCTGATGACGACGATGGCGGCGTTGCTGGGCGGCCTGCCGCTGATGCTGGCGACCGGTGCGGGCTCCGAGCTTCGGCGGCCGCTCGGATATGCCATGGTTGGTGGATTGGCGCTAAGCCAGATTTTAACGCTCTACACCACGCCAGTGGTCTATCTTTATCTTGATCGGCTGCAGCGCAAACTTGCTCCGCGGCGGCACGCTACCATGCCCGCCTTGGCTGAGAAGATGGGCGCCACAGGGGATTAGCGCGGGATATCGTTCGATAGGGAAATCCATGAGAGG
>JBBROR010000011.1:0-28711 GCA_038229175.1 Acetobacterales bacterium
CGTGGTGGTGGGCGGCCGGCCCAGGCGTTGCTGCTCGATATCGCGGACCGGCGCTTCTATCTGTTCAACCTCGTGCTGTGGCCTGAGGACATCTATTACCTGACGGGGCTTTTGATACTTGGGGCGGTCGGGCTGTTCCTGGTTACCAGTCTGTTCGGGCGGGTGTGGTGCGGCTACGCCTGCCCGCAGACCGTGTGGACGGATCTGTTCATGTGGGTGGAGCGGCTGGTCGAAGGCGATCGGCGCGAACGGATGCGGCGCGACGCCAGGCCCGCTACTTTCGATACCGTATGGCGCAAAGCCGTGAAACATGGCGTGTGGCTGGCCATTGCTTTTTGGACCGGCGGCGCGTGGATCATGTATTTCGTCGACGCGCCCGCTGCGGTGCGCGCGTTCTGGACCGGCACGGCATCGACAGAGGTGTATTTCTACACCCTGATGTTCACCTTCTTCACCTATCTGCTGGCCGGCTGGGCGCGCGAACAGGTCTGCACCTTCATGTGCCCCTGGCCGCGCTTCCAGTCCGCGATGTTCGATGAGCAGAGCTTCATCGTGACGTATCAGGGCTGGCGCGGGGAGAAACGCGGGCATGTGAAGGCCGAGAGCACCGAAAAGCTGGGTGACTGCATCGATTGCGGGTCCTGCGTGACGGCGTGCCCGACCGGCATCGATATCCGTGACGGCGTGCAACTGGAATGCATTGGCTGCGGGCTGTGCATCGATGCCTGCAACGACGTGATGAAGAAGGTGGATCGCGCGCCCTGGCTGATCACCTGGGACAGCCTAGCGCGGCAATCCGCCAAGGCCGCCGGCACCGCAGGGCCGATCCGGCTGCTGCGACCGCGCACCATCATCTATGCCTCGGCGATGGCGCTGGCCGTGGTGGTGATGGGCACGGCGCTGGCCACGCGGCCCACCATCGCGCTGTCCTTGCAGCAGGATCGCGCGCCGCTGTTCGTGCGGCTGCCGGATGGTTCGGTGCGTAACGGCTTCACCACCAAGATCGCCAACAAGACCCAGGTCGCCGCAAGCTTCACGCTGGGGCTTTCGGGATTGCAGGGCGGCCGGCTGGCGTTGGCCAACAGCAGCGCGGACCGTTCCGACGTGCTTCGCCTCGACGTGGCCGCTGACCAGGTAGGCAGCTTCCGCGTTCTGGTGTTCGGCCAAAGCCATGAACGGTCCGATCCGATCCTGTTCACGCTGCGCAACGACGCCACCGGCGAGACCACGCTCTACAACGCGGCATTTCTGGGGCCGGGTGATCAGTCAAAGGAACAATCGAAATGAGCGTTATGCTGACAGACCCGAAATCTCCGTGGCGGCTGTTTCCACTGGCGCTGATCGCTAGTCTGCTGGTGGTGGTGGCGGTGAACGTCTTCATGGCCTGGACGGCGATCAGCGGCTTTCCCGGCAAGGCGGTGGAAAACGAGTTTGGCGTCAGCAACCGCTATGATCAGGTGTTGGCCCAGGCCGACCGCCAGGCCGCTTTGGGCTGGCGGGTGAATGCGAGCATCGATGGCGCGCTGCCGGTGATCACGCTGGTGGGGGCGGACGGCAAGCCGCTGGAAGGCGCCAGGATTTCCGCCGTGACCGGCCGCCCGGTCGGACCGCCGCAGACGATCGAGCATGGTTTTCACGCGGTGGCGCCCGGACGCTACGTCAGCGATGCGCCGCTTGGGCAACTTGGCAACTGGGACATGATGCTGCGCATCGAAGCCGCCGGCCAGACCATGGCGGCAACACGCAGGATCGTCCTGCGGTGACCGCCGGGATCCTGCCGTTTCCGCCGAAGGTCGCGATATCGGATCGCAGCGTGGCGATCTCGGATCGCAGCGTGGCGCTGTGCCGGCATTGCGGAGAGGTCTGCGCCGACGGTGCGGTCTTCTGCTGCGCGGGGTGCGACGCGGCCTTTCAGGCGATCACGGGCATGGGGTTGGATGATTACTACCAGCGCCGACTGCTCGACCCCGCCGCCCGTGCGCCGCGGCCGGAGGTGGCCGAGCGGTTCGATCTGCAGGGTAGCGTGCGCACGCAGCCGGACGGTGCGTTCGCGCTCAATCTGGCGGTGGACGGTGTGCAGTGTGGCGCCTGCGTGTGGCTGATCGAGCAGGTGCTGGCGCGCCAGCCGGGGGTGCAGCAGGCGCGGGTGAACATGACAAGCTGCCGACTGACCCTGGTGTGGCGCGGCACGGCGGCGATGGCGCCGCTTCTGGTTTCCTCGGTGGAACGGCTTGGCTATCGCCTGGTGCCGTACGATCCCGGCGCGCGCCAGCAGAGCGTCGACCGGACCGGACGCGCGCTGCTGCGGGCGCTGGCTGTGGCGGGGTTCGCGGCCGGGAATGTGATGCTGCTGTCGATCGGCGTCTGGGCCGGCATCACCGAAGGCATGGGCCCGGCGACGCGCACGCTGCTGCATTGGGTGTCGGCACTGATCTCGATGCCGGCCATCGCCTATGCCGGCCAGCCGTTCTTCCGCTCGGCCTTGAACGCGCTGCGCCACCGCCGCACCAACATGGACGTGCCGATCTCGGTGGGCGTGCTGCTGGTGACCGCCATGAGCCTGGTCGAGACGATCGAGGGTGGCACCCACGCCTATTTCGACAGCGCCGTGACGTTGTTGTTCTTCCTGCTGATCGGCCGCGTGCTGGATCATCGCGCCCGCGGCATGGCGCGCGCCACCGCCGAGCGGCTGCTGGCGCTGCGGGAGGCTGATGTGACGATCATCCAGCCGGACGGCGCGCTGCGTCGGGCCGGCGCGAAGTCCGTGGCGATCGGCGACCGCGTCCTGGTTGGCATGGGCGAGCGGATCGGCGTCGATGGCGTGATTGCATCCGGCCAAGGGCTGCTCGACACCAGCCTGGTGACCGGTGAAAGCCTGCCCGAACCCGCCGTGGTGGGGGAAAAGGTGTTCGCGGGCATGGTCAATCTTGGCGCCGCCATCACCTTGCGCGCCACCGCGATCGGCGAGGCGACGTTGCTGGCCGAAATGGCCGGGCTGATCGACGCCGCCGAGGGCCGCCGCGGCCGCTTCGTGGCACTGGCCGATCGCGTGGCGCGCGCCTATGCGCCGGCGGTTCACCTGTGTGCGCTGGCGACCTTCCTGTTCTGGGTGTTCGCCATGGGCGCATCGCCCGGCGAGGCGCTGCTGACCGCTTGCGCCGTGCTGATCATCACCTGCCCCTGCGCGTTGGCGCTGGCAGTGCCGGCGGCGCAGGTGATCGCCACAGGGGCGTTGTTCGGGCGCGGCATCCTGCTCAAATCCGGCACCGCGCTGGAGCGTCTGGCTGCCATCGATACCGTGGTGTTCGACAAGACCGGCACGCTGAGCGAGCCCGAGTTGGTGCTGCTGGAGGTTTCGGATTCCTGCGAACTCGCGCTGGCCGCCACGCTTGCTGTAAGTAGCCGGCACCCGCTGGCGCGGGCCCTGGCCGCGCGCGTGGGCCGCCCGGTATCGGCCAACGGCGTGGTGGAGCATCCCGGCGAGGGCCTGAGCCTTGCCATCCCGGATGGTGAAATCAGGCTCGGCAGCGCTGCTTTCTGCAACGTGACCAATGAAGTTGGCTCCGAGCCCGCGTTGTGGCTGCGTCGCCCCGGCCATGCGCCGGTGCGCTTCGGCTTTGCCGAGGCCCTGCGCTTTGACGCCGTGGACACGGTGGCCCGCCTGTCCGGCATGGGCCTGGACGTGCGGCTGATGTCGGGTGACCGGGAAGAACCGGTGCGCCGGGCGGCCGAGGCGTTGGGCATTGCGTCCTGGCGGGCGCGGTTCCGGCCAGATGCCAAGATGGCTGAAATCGAGCGGCTGCAAACACAAGGCTCCCGCGTGCTGATGGTGGGCGACGGGCTGAACGACGGGCCGTGCCTCGCTGCCGCCAGCGTATCGATGTCGCCGTCCACCGCCGCCGAGATCAGTCAGAACGTGGCGGATCTTGTGTTCCAGGGCCACGGCCTTGCGCCGGTCCTGATGGCAATTACGATGGCGCGGCGCACCCAGTCCGTCATGCGGCAGAATGTTGGCCTTGCGATCGGCTATAATCTACTCGTGGTGCCGGTGGCTGCCGCCGGCTACGTGACCCCCTGGCTGGCAGCAGCCGCCATGTCGCTTTCGTCGCTGCTGGTGATGGCCAACAGCCTGAGATTGAGGAGGACGCTGTGAACGTGATGTTGTGGCTGATTCTGGCGAGCCTGACCGTGGCTGGCGGAGGCCTTGCCGTGTTTATCTGGTCGCTTCGGGCAGGGCAGTACGAGGACCTCAAAGGCGCGTCCAGCCGCATTCTGTTCGACGACTGATATGCGGTAGCCGCTTTGTGCAGAGTTGCTACTTCCGGGACCGCCGCACCGTGCTCTGCATCAGAATCCCCAAAAGTCCCACGAACAGCACCAGCCCTGGCAGGTGGCCGGGCAGACCCAGCCGCGGCAGACCCAGGCCGGCCAAAATCACCCAGCCCAGAATCGCCACTGCGAAGCCGACATCGTCGACGAACAGGCCCAGCAGCTTGGAAAAGATCGCCTTGAGCCAGCTCATCGCATGGTCTCCTTCTGCTGCCGGCACATCGACACGGCAACGGATGCGGCCGCCAGGAAGCCAGCCGCCAGAATGAGCAGCGACCAATCTTCACCCGGCCATTCCATCCCCAGCCCCTCGCCGATCCAGAACGTGCCGAATGCGCTCAACAGCACGCCGACGGCGAATTTCAGCGCGTTTTCCGGGATCATCGAAACCGGCTTGTGCAGTGCCAGGCCCAGGCCGATCACCAACACCAGCGCCGCCGTGGCGCCGATCGCCGCCGGTAGAAGCAGGCCGCCGCCGGCCGCCCCCATGGCCACGATGATGAAGACCACCTCGATCCCCTCCACCATGGTGATCTTGAACGACGTTGCCACCGCCACCGTGTCCCAGCCTTGCGTTGCGCGGGCGAAGCGGCTGAGTTCAGCCACCTCCTCGCGGTATAATTTCGCCTCGTCATGCAACGCGATGACGCCGGCAGACCGCAGAATGGCCTTGCGCAGCCAGCGCATGCCGAACAGCAGCAAGAGCGTGCCGACGCCGAGCTGCACGACATCGAGGGGAATGCGCACCAGCGCAGGGCCAAGCGCCAGCACGATCGCCAACAGCAACAGCATGGCAAGGGCAGTGCCGCCGAGCGCGCCCTTCCAGCCCCGCGTGGCGCCCACCGCCAGCACCACCGTCAGCGCTTCGATGAATTCCACCAGCGACGCCAGGAAACCGGCCAGCATGGTGGGGCCGGCATGGCCCCAATCGATGTTGAGCATAGTGAGGGCTCCATTCGCTTTGGACGTGCTTCTACCATGGCCAACCGGCATCTGCTTCATCCGCACTCGGTCTGGAGGTATTCCCGATCAACCTACCCGAACTGCGAGAGCGGCCATCGCGGCACAGCAGCGATCTTAGGCCTTTTGCTGGGGAGGCATAACGCAGCAGGGGCCCAACTGACCTCGTTGTTCAGGGGAGCATTGACGGGTTGCGTGGTTGCCGATCGCTGGCAGGTAATGCTGTCGCGGGATGAAGGGATGGTGCCCCTGTGCGGCGCGCAACGCCATAGGGGCGCGGGCTCAAGCAGAACATTCCGCCCTTCTGGCATCGCGGCCGATAAACGCCTATAACGTATCCTCATGCGCGGCGGCCCACGCGGCCGCCCAACCTCAGAATCGAGACAGCGTTGAGCGATACACCCGAGGATCCGGCCGGCAACGGGCCGACCCAGCCGCCGATTGATCCGCCTGCCCCCCCTGAATTCGATCCGCTGCGCGGCGACACGATGACGGTCGTGCTTGAGGACGAGATGCGCCGCAACTATCTCGATTATGCGATGAGCGTGATCGTGAGCCGGGCGCTGCCCGATGCGCGCGACGGGTTGAAGCCGGTGCATCGGCGCATCCTGTATGCGATGCAGGAAGCCGGCTACACGCATGACAAACCGTATCGCAAATCCGCCCGCGTGGTGGGCGAGGTGATGGGCAAGTATCATCCGCACGGCGATAGCGCGATCTACGATGCGATGGTGCGCATGGCGCAGCCGTTCTCGATGCGGGTGCGGCTGATCGACGGCCAGGGCAATTTCGGCTCGGTGGACGGCGATCCGCCGGCGGCGATGCGGTATACCGAGGTTCGGCTGGCGAAGGCGGCTTCGTTTCTGTTGGCCGATATCGACCGGGATACCGTTGATTTTCAAGCCAACTACGACGAGAGCGAGCATGAGCCGAAGGTTCTGCCGGCGTCGTATCCGAATTTGTTGATCAACGGCGCCGGTGGCATTGCCGTGGGCATGGCCACCAATATTCCACCGCATAATCCGTCCGAGATCATCGATGCCACGTTGGCGCTGATCGAGCGGCCGGAGATGACGTTGGAAGAGCTGATGGTGATCGTGCCGGGGCCGGATTTTCCGACTGGTGGCATTCTGATGGGACGTTCCGGCATCAAGTCCGGCTTTGAGAATGGCCGTGGCTCGCTGATCATTCGCGCACGGACCGAATTTGAAGAAATCCGGAAAGATCGCACGGCGATCATCGTGACCGAGCTGCCATACCAGGTGAACAAGGCGACCCTGATGGAGCGCATCGCCGACCTGGTGCGCAACAAGCTGATCGAGGGGATCTCCGACCTGCGCGACGAGTCGGATCGTTCGGGCATGCGCATGGTGATCGAGATCAAGCGGGACGCGAATGCCGAGGTGGTGCTGAACCATCTTCATCGCTTTACCTCGATGCAGACGAGCTTTGGCATGAACATGCTGGCGCTGGATGGCGGGCGGCCGAGGTTGATGGGGCTGAAGGACGCTCTGCAGGTTTTTATCCGGTTCCGCGAGGACGTGATTCTGCGGCGTGCCACGTTCGACCTGGGTAAATCGAGGGAACGGGCGCACAATTTGGTGGGCCTGGCGATTGCGGTGGCCAACATCGACGAGGTGATCGCCGTCATTCGCGCGTCGCCTGATGCAGCCACGGCGCGCGCGGCGTTGATGGCGCGGGACTGGCCGGCGATGGACGTCCTGCCGCTGCTGGCGCTGATCGAGGATGAGCGCAACGTTGTGTCTGACGGCAACACCGTGCGGTTTACCGAGGAACAGGCGCGCGCGATTCTGGATATTCGGCTGCAGCGCCTGACCGGGCTTGAGCAGGAGAAGATCGGCGCCGAGATGGCTGAGGTTGCGGCCAAGATCGCCGATCTGCTCGACATTATCGGCAGCCATATCCGCCGCATGGAGGTGATGCGCGAGGAGCTGACCAAGGTGCGGCTCGAGGTGGCGTCGCCGCGCATGTCTGAGATTGTGGACGGCGGTGCCGACCAGGATGACGAGAGCCTGATCGAGCCGGGGCAGATGGTGGTGACCATCACCCGCGACGGCTTCATCAAGCGCACGTCGCTGGATATCTTCCGCCAGCAGAACCGCGGCGGGCGTGGGCGCAGCGGGGCAGGGACGCGCGGCGACGACATCGTGACGCGCAGCTTCAATGCGCATACGCACCAGTTCGTGCTGTTCTTCTCCTCGGGCGGCAAGGCCTACCGGGAAAAGGTATGGCGCCTGCCGGAGGGGAGCCCGACGTCCAAGGGGCGTGCGCTTATCAACATGTTGCCCGATCTTGGCACCGACACCATCACCACGGTGCTGCCGCTGCCGCAGGACGAGAGCATGTGGGAAAACCTGCATCTGGTGTTCGCCACCGCATCTGGCGGTATTCGGCGCAACCGGCTTTCCGACTTTAAAAACGTGCGGTCTTCCGGCCTGATCGCGATGAAGCTGGATGAGGGCGACAAGCTGATCGGCGTTGCCACGTGCCGGGAGGGCGACGACCTGATGCTGGCCACGCGGCTTGGACGCTGCCTGCGTTGCCAGATCACGGATGAGAATTTGCGCGTGTTCTCCGGGCGCGACAGCTCCGGCGTGCGCGGCATCAGGCTGGCCGACAAGGACGAGGTGATCAGCCTTTCCGTTCTCACGCATGTGGAGGCCTCGGTCGAGGAACGCACCGCCTATCTGAAATACGCAGCAGCCAAACGCCGCAGCGGTGATGACGAAGAAATAACCGCTGATCCGGAAGAAGCGGTGGCCGATATATCCTTGAGCGCCGAGCGCATGGCGGAGTTGGAGCAGCGTGATGAGATTTTGCTCACCGTGACGGATATCGGCTTTGGCAAGCGCAGCTCGGCCTATGAATATCGCGTGTCCGGCCGGGGCGGGCAGGGGATTGCCAATATCTCATTGTCCGCGCGGACCGGGACCGCGGTGGCGGGGACGTTCGCCGTGCGCCCTGGTGATGGCGTGATGATGGTGACGGATGCAGGGCGCCTGATCCGCGTGCCGTCTGACCAGGTGCGAATCACCGGGCGAAGCTCGATGGGCGTGACCCTTTTCAAGCTTGATACCGGCGAGCGGGTGACGAGCGTGTTTCCCGTCATTGAACCAGAAGCCTCGGACGATGGCCCGGCGGAGCTGCCGGCACCCGATGCCCTGGACACGCCGGAGGAGCCGAATGCTGACGCCTAAAGCGACTTTGCGCGTTGGCCTGTATCCCGGCACCTTCGACCCCATCACCAACGGCCATCTGGACATCATCACCCGCTGCGCGCGGATGATGGAAAAGCTGGTGGTGGGGGTGGCGATGAACGCCGGCAAGGGGCCGCTGTTCCCGATCGCCGAGCGGGTGGAATTGGTGCAGGCGGAGATGGCCGCCATCTCGGAGCTGACCGGCACCGAGATCGAGGTGATGCCGTTCAACAAGCTGCTGATCCATTTCGCCCGCGATATCGGCGCCAGCGTGATTGTGCGCGGGCTGCGGGCGGTGTCGGATTTCGATTATGAAATCCAGATGGCTGGACTGAACTACCGGCTGGCGCCGGACGTTGAGACCGTGTTCCTGATGGCGAGTGAGACGCATCAGTTTATTTCTTCACGGTTTGTGAAGGAGATCGCCGCCTTGGGCGGTGATATTTCGACCTTTGTCCCCAAGCTCACGCTCGAACGTACGCTCGCGCGTGTGGCGCAACCAAAATAAACGAGGCAACCCATGCGCCGTCGCGCCCTGATCGCCTTTCTTGCCGCAACCCCTGTTCTGGAATTCATGATGACCGAAGATGCCGCTGCCCAGGCCCCGACCGACCTGGAAAACACCCTGTATATGGACCTGAAGGGCGGCCGTGTGGTCATCCAGCTGCTGCCGGACCTGGCCCCGAGGCATGTGGAGCGTGTGAAGCAGCTGGCGCGTGAGGGATTCTATGACAACACCCCGTTCCACCGCGTGATCGAGGGCTTCATGGCGCAGGGTGGCGACCCCACGGGCACCGGCACCGGCGGCAGCAAGTTGGGCGACCTGCCCGCCGAATTCACCAACAAGCGGCGATTCCTGCGTGGCACGGTGGGGGCTGCCCGCACGTCCAACCCGAACTCGGCCAACAGCCAGTTCTACATCATGTTCGCGCCGGCGCCGAACCTGGATGGGCAGTACACGATCTGGGGCCAGGTTGTGTCTGGCATGGAATTCGTGGACACTATCAAGCGCGGCGCGCCCGGCAGCGGGTCGGTGAGCAATCCGGACAAGATCGTGCACGTGCGCGTGGCCGCCGACGTCAAGGGCTGAACAGATCAGCGTTTCATGGACTTGACGCAAACCCCGCCTTGTCGTTCAAGGCGGGTGATGCCGCCCGGGTCGTAACAGATTCGGGTTGGGAGCCTGTAGCTCAGTTGGTAGAGCACGTGACTTTTAATCATGGGGTCGAGGGTTCGAATCCCTCCGGGCTCACCAAACTTCTGAGTGAGTTGGTGAATAATTTTTGAAGGCGAAAGCATTTTGGGACCACGTTACCGGTGGCAGACGGTTTTTTGCCACATGGTGGTTTCATTCTGAAGTGATGGCGTAAGGCCTGAGTTGGCGGTCGCCTTTGTAAGACTTGCCGTTGCCGTGGAGGCAGCATCGATTCCAGTGATGGGCGCCTAAGTGACACGCGCGTTTCAATCGAGGATGAGCACGGGTTCAGTGGAACGGTTGCCAACAAGGATATCGCGGTTTCATTTGGTGTTCGCGATCCCGCCTGGAGCGCCGTCGGACCGATTGATTCCCATCGATTGGTTCCGATCGGTTGGACGCTGCTCTGGATCCCGGTGATCCAGTAAAAATTACCGCACCAAGTGCGGAAACAGACCGAAGAGGCCGGTCACAATCAGATACACCGCGACGATGACGTTCAACAGCCGCGGAATGGCCAGAATGAGGAGTCCGGCGATCAGTGCCACGGCGGGCTGCAGGATGATCATGTTGATGGGCATGGGGAGTTGTCCTTTTGTAGGCAGCAACCCGCGCGCCAGGCGCGGGCCGTATTGGAAACAGAAGCCTGCCGCGGGGAAACGGTTCCTTGGGCAACTTTGCATTGTGTTTGTTGCCATCGAACCTGACTACTGAACGGGCGGCAGCGCGGCAGCCTCGGCGAGTTGACGCCGCATGGGAGCACGGTTCGTGGAAAGCATCGCTGCTGACAACTTCGATCGGCTCGTCACGGTTGAGATGCGCCAGCCCGGCGTGACGCGGCCCCTTGCAACAGGGGCGGGCAATGGATTGCGACCTGCTGACTGCAATCGAGCGGCTTGGGGCCAATCCGAATGGTCATACCCATAGGAGAGTTTTCCCCGGTCCTAATCGATCGGAAAAAACTCTAAAACCTGATGATTTTGTCTACCCAAAATCATCAGGTTCCAACGTTTCAAGGTGGATACATCGCCGGATGCCGGTGGGCGTGTAGACAGGCACGCTGACATTGGAGCCCCAATCCGCCGCGGCTTGCGTGGCGGCGCGGATCTCCTTGGGCCTGAACTGCGTTGCGTCCAACGGGTTCTACAGCGATGCCACGCCACCGCCTGTCGTCAGCTTGATCTGGCTGGCGCGGCGCATGAGCGGTTCGCGGGTGCGGCGGCGGACCTCGGCCGGGCCATCCGCGATGGCGGACGTGCCGAGGACTTGCGTGCGCGTGAAGGTGTCGGTGCGCGGCACGTCGTGGCGCATTCGGAAATTACCGTACCCGGCCATTTGCGAGATGATGGCACCGCTGGGGAAGATGCGTGGGCCAACGACAAGGTTTTCGTCGATCGCCTGCTTTAGGGCAGTCGCTGGACCTCGGGCTGGTGACAGGCACAGCCGAAATGCCGGCCAAGGCGCTGCTGCGTGGCTCCGCGACGGTTCTGCATCCAGACCATTCCTTAAACTGAGCCGTATCGTGTCATGCAATGGCCGTGAAGGCCAATGAGACAAAAAATCAGATTCGGCGTGAAGCTCGGATATTCAGCAATCCCAGAACGGTTTTTGTTGACTTTAGCCACCCAGTATGTTCTTGTTCTGTTCATGTCTCAACCTCCCTCTGATCGTTTTGCGTTGACCACCTCGGCCCTGTGCCGGGCGGTGGCGGCGTGTTTGGGGCGGGGGTTGATGGATGTGGCGATGATCGTTTCGGTCTGGACGCGGGTGCGGCGGGCGGAATGGGCGTTTCTGGCGCTGCTGGAACGGATTCGCTTGGGGCAATTTCGCGGGGGATGGACGCGGGTTGGCGTGCCCGGATCGGAGGGGGCGCGGGTGGTGGCGGCGGTGACCAAAGGGCGGCTGCCGCTGCGGTTTGGCTGGTTGATGAGGTTTATGCCCTACGAGGCGGCCGGTTATGGGTCGCAGTTGCGGACGGTGCTGGCGGAGCCTGAGATGGAGGCGCTGCTGCGCGATGTAGCGCAGGCGCGGCGGATTTTGGGGCCGGTTTGTCGGATGCTGGGGGTGGAAATCCCTGGCGTGTGTGATGTGAAAGCCAAAACGGCGATCGAGGCGGTTGCGGTGAAGGCGCGGGGGAAGCGGGTGCGGCCGGCTGTGGATTTGGGACGCGTGCCTTTGCCGCGCGGGGTTCTGGCGGCGGCACGGCGGCAGGGGTTTGGCAAAATTCCTGTTTGAGGCATGCCAAAGGCTTCGTTATTTTGTTCCGGTTTGTTTATGATTTAGGTTGAGATCACGGGTTGGGAATGTGGGGCACCAGAGCGCGCGCCACCCCACGGTTCAGCCTTTTCCGAGGAGGGTGTTGAGCCAGTCTATGATTCTGGGAGTGGCTATGAGGTCGGCGATGGCGCGTTGGGCTTTGGTTGTGGCGGCTTTTGGGCCTTGGCTGGCGGCGACGACCACGTCGCAGCGTCTTGAGATGGCGGTGCCCGTGGCCTGGATTTGGGTGCCGTCTGATTTCTTCAGGGTGTAGCTGCGGGTGCGGCCGGCCATGCCGGCGATTTTGACCCATTCGCCGGGTTGGTTGGGGGTAAAGTCATCCGCCATCATGTCGAGATCGGTGACGGCGTCGACCTCGGCGTCGCCGCTGACCCCGGTGGCGCAGTTGCAGAAGCCGAGTTTGGGGCGGATGTAGACCTGGACGCCATGGCCGGCGAAGGCACGGCCCGAGGGCCATGCGTCTCGGGGGAAGGGCCAGGCGATTTCCTGCCATTGGTCCTGGCGAGACATCGTGGCGCCGGTGACAGCGCCGGCCACGCCGAGGCCTGCGAGCAGGACCAGCAGCGTGGCGCGGCGCTTCATCGTTACGGTTGACCGGCGGCGGCGCGGGCAGGGCCGGTGAGTTCGACGATGTGCAGGCCCGTGTTGGCGCGGTCGACGACGTAGATGTAGCCGCGGTCGTCGGTTTCCACGTTGTTGCTCTGGATGGCGATTTTGCACTGGTCGCGGCCATTGACGGTGACGCAGCGCTTGTCGGTATTGGCGGTGATCGACGGGATGAAGGAGGCGATTTCTTTGGGGTTGTAGGGGTCGTGGATGTCGATGGCGCGAACGCCGGCGTTGAAGAAGGTGATGAGGGCCACCTTGCCGTAGAAGACCGGCGCCATGCTTTCGTTGGACGAATGCGCGCCGAAGCGTCCGCCGCGTTGGCAGAAATCTCCGCTGCTTTCGCGGACGGTGTAGTTGGAGATCATCATCGGGCGGTTTTCGACGGTGATGTCGGCGAACCAGACCATCTGGCGGGCCTCGTTGCACTCGTTCACCAAGGCTTCGTCCACCACCATCAGGATGTCGCGTTTGCTGCCGTCCTTGTCTTTTGCGAATTCGGGGATCGGCATCCCAAGGAGCGGGTAGGTGGTGTGGGCACCGTTGAGCGACGACATGAAGAGGCGTGAGATTTCGGGGTATTTCAGGTTTTCCGCGGTTGGCTCCTTCGGCCCTTCGAGCAGCTTCTTGCGGTCGACGATCTGGATGACACCGCCCTTGTTGGTGCCGTAGCCGAAGAAGACGCGGTTGCCGGTGGGGCCGGTGGAGATGGGGCCGTGCAGTTCGGTGGGGACGGGGCCGTTGGAGCCGGGCTCCTGGCCGGGAAGACCAAAGTCGCGGATTTTGACGGGGTGGGCGGGGTCGGAGAGGTCGTATACCTGGGTCATGCGGCGGATGCGCCATTCCGGGTTGCCGGAGACGAGGTAGGCGATGCCGGTGTCGCATTCCCACCAGTTCTTGTGGGTGTCCTTCAGGCCAGCGATGCGGGTGATGAGGACGGGATTGGCGGGGTCGGCCACGTTCCAGATCTCGTGGGCCTCGCTGCCGAAGGTGCGCAGCATGTAGACGGCGGATTTGTCGCCCTTGGGGAGCATTTTGCCGTCGCAGATGCGCACCATCTGGGCGCCGCCGCCTTCGTAGTTGCCGGGCTGTCCAGGCAGGTGTTTGAGGTATCTGGGGTTTTTCGGGTCGGTGACATCGACGATGGAGGTGCCGTTGTTCTCGGGCTTGCCCGTGAGCGGGTTCATCGGCACGGGCACGTCGTCGGTGCCGCCGTGATGGCCGATATAGGCGATGTAGCGGTCGCCCTGGCGGGCGATGGTGGGCTGGTAGGCGGAGCGGCCCTGGAGGTCGCTCATTCCAACCAGGCGCATGTTGCTGGCTTCCGGGGGATCGCCGATCTTGGGGGATTGCGCATCGGCAGGCCGCGACATCAGTGCGACGAGGGCCGTTGCCACCATGACTAGCTGTCGGATTTTGAACATCTTTTCATCCCAACCGCGCCGGTTTATCCGGCCTGTTTATCGGTTGGTGGAAAGCTTAGCCGCCGCGTTTGGTTACGCAACACAAACCGCTCGCCCAACTTCGGGCGGGCAGAATTGACCTGCCCGCCCGACTGGGTTGTTAGAGCGTGATGATTTTGGGTAGAATCAAAATCATGACGTTCTAGCCTTTGTTTTACCGATCATGTTCATGCGTTTGGGTGAAACAACCCAAACGCATCATGATCTAGTGGTTCTTCTTTGGCTCGGCGTGGGATTCAACGAAATAGAGGTTTTCGTCGACTTCGCGGGTGAGCTGGGTGAACAGATCGGCGGTGGCCTTGTCGCCGGCTTTGTCCGTGGTGTCGATCGCCTCGCGCAGCAGCTGGCCGAAGGCGGCCAGGCCGCTGGCAACCGCGAAGATGTGATCTTCGATGGGGGCCACCTGGTGGGGATAGGGGACCAGCTTGGACTGTTTCATCGCGGTTTGGATGGTGCCCTGGGCGGTGCCGCCCAGTCCGCCGCAACGCTCGGCGAGTTCGTCGGACATGGTGAGCACCGCGGTGGCCACCTTGTCGAACAGTTCGTGCACAGCGAAGAAGCTGATGCCGCGGACATTCCAGTGCGCCATCTTGATCTGCGCGTGCAAATCGATCGCGGCGGCCAGGTTCTGGTTCAGAAGTTCGATCGACTTCTGCCGGATCGGCTCGGCCAGCGTGTTGTGTGTATGTTGCATGAGGTGGCGTCCTTCATCGATACAGGCGCAAGGACAATCGTCTCATTCCGGTATGGTTCCGCGCACCAGGGCGAGCGGGGCCGCGCCGTAACACTTGTTTGATTGAATGGTCATGTGACTGCGATCGCAGAGGCCGACACATTCGTCGCGTGTGCAGAACTGATCCTGGCAGTTGCAATCCCCCCTTGCCCGGCAGGCTGCGACAAGGAGGTTGCCCCTGTGCTGGGCTGTAGGCGGCGCGTTTCTTGCCCGATTTCTGACTGGACCGTTTTCTGAAAAGGACATGCCTCATGGCTCAACTGCAGGACAAGGTCGCCATCATCACAGGTGCCGCCAGCGGTATCGGCAAGCAGATCGCGCTTTGCTTCGGGCGCGAGGGGGCGAAGGTGGTGATTGCCGACCTCAGGATCGAAGCAGCACAGGCGGCTGTAGACGAATTCAAGGCGATGGGCATCACGGGCATGGCGGTGGCGATGGATGTGAGTGACGAAGACGCTGTGAATGCGGGCGTGGCCAATGTGATCGCGGTGTTCGGCAAGGTTGATATTCTGGTGTCCAACGCCGGTATCCAGATCGTGCATCCGATCGAGGACTATCCGTTCGCCGACTGGAAGAAGATGATGGCCATCCATCTGGATGGCGCGTTCCTGACCACGAAGGCCTGCATCAAATCGATGTACGCCACCGGCGGCGGCACCATCATCTACATCGGCTCGGTGCATTCGAAGGAGGCGTCTGTTTTGAAATCCGCCTATGTCACGGCCAAGCACGGCCTGATGGGGCTGATGCGGACCGTGGCCAAGGAAGGTGCGAAGCACAACGTGCGCGCCAATGTGGTCTGCCCAGGTTTCGTGCGCACGCCGCTGGTGGAAAAGCAGATCCCCGAGCAGGCCCGCGCGCTGGGCATGACGGAAGCGGAGGTGATCAAGAACGTGATGCTGAAGGACACGGTGGACGGCGCGTTCACCACTGTGGAGGACGTAGCCAATTGCTGCCTGTTCTTTGCTGCCAGCCCCACCAACGCGCTGACGGGACAGTCGATCGTTGTGTCCCACGGTTGGTGCATGAACTGAAGCTGTCGGCAGGTTTAGGCTCATCGCCTGACACCGTCGTGTGCACGGTGCACGGCGGTGGGGCGCGTTGCTCGGCGGTGCTTACCCAGCCACCAAATTCCAGCTAAGATCCTGCTCACGAAAAAGACCGAGGGAGGGCCGCATGGCCGACGCTTTTATGTGTGATTTCGCCCGCACCCCGATCGGCCGCTATGCCGGCGCGCTGAAGGACATTCGCACCGACGATCTTGCGGCGCATCCGCTGCGTGTGCTGCGCGAGCGCCATGCGAAGGTGGACTGGGCGGCGCTGGACGACACGTATTTTGGCTGCGCCAACCAGGCTGGTGAGGACAATCGCAACGTGGCGCACATGGCCACCTTGCTGGCCGGCTTTCCCGCCGAGGTGCCGGGCGCCACGCTGAACCGCCTGTGCGGTTCCGGGTTGGATGCCGTCGGCACCGCCGCGCGCGCCATCCGCGCGGGCGAGGCCGAACTGATGCTGGCCGGCGGCGTGGAGAGCATGACGCGGGCGCCGTTCGTGCAGGGCAAGGCCACCGAGGCGTTCAGCCGTGCCGCCGAGATCTATGACACCACCATCGGCTGGCGTTTCGTGAACGGGCTGATGAAGACGATGTACGGCGTCGATTCGATGCCGGAGACCGCGGAGAACGTGGCGGAGGATTTCCAGATCAGCCGCGCCGACCAGGACGCGTTCGCGTGGCGGAGCCAGCAGAAATGCAAAGCGGCGCAGGAAGCCGGGTTCTTTGCCCGTGAGATCGCGCCGATCACCATCAAAGGTCGGAAAGGCGATACTGTGGTGGACACCGACGAGCATCCGCGGGGCGACACCACGATCGAGATGCTGGCGAAGTTGCGGGCGCCATTTCGGAAAGACGGGTCGGTGACGGCGGGCAATGCGTCCGGCGTCAATGACGGGGCGGCGGCGTTGATCATGGCGAGCGAGGCTGGGGCCGTGCGGCATGGGCTGACGCCGCGGGCGCGGGTGATCGCGATGGCGACCGCCGGCGTGCCGCCGCGAATCATGGGCATGGGGCCGGCGCCGGCGGTGCAGAAGCTGCTGGCGCGGACCGGGTTCTCGCTGTCCGATATCGACTTCATTGAATTGAACGAGGCGTTTGCGAGCCAGGGCATCGCGGTGCTGCGGCAGTTGGGCCTGTCGGAGGCCGATGAGCGGGTTAACCCGCATGGTGGCGCCATCGCACTTGGTCATCCGCTGGGGGCGTCGGGCGCACGCCTGGCGATGACGGCGCTCAACGCGCTCGAAACCCATGGCGGCAGGCGCGCCATCGCCACCATGTGCATCGGCGTGGGCCAGGGTATCGCGCTGATGATCGAGCGTGTCTGAAGCTGATCGTTGGGTGAGGGAGGTCTTGATGCGGCATGTTGCAGGAAAACCCCTTGGCCGCCGGCGGCTTGCATCGCTGATTGCCGTGATGGCCGGGCTTGGTTCAGCCGCTTCGGCCAGCGGGGGCACGATGTCGATCGGCGAGCTCTATGGTGCGGTCACGGCCGATGGGCTGCAATTGTCGCCCGCTGGCAAGGCGTTGATTGGTCGGGCCATCACGCTGAAGGGCTTCATGGCGCCGCCGCTCAAGGCGGAGAGCGATTTCTTCGTGCTCACGCGCTATCCGATGTCCACCTGCCCGTTCTGCTCCAACGCGGCTGACTGGCCGGCGGATATCGTGGTGGTCAATCTAAGCCGCGACGCCGATCTGCTGGGTTCGGCCTATGCGATCGAGGTGTCCGGCACGCTGGATGTGGGCGCCAGGATGGACCCCGCGACAGGGTTCGTGAGCCTCGTGCGGGTCAACGCGGCCACGTGGCGACGGGTGTAAGGCAGGCCGCCCCGATGCTGAAAGCCGCAGCAGCGGGGCGGCCCGATCTCAGTTGATGACGCCGGCGGTCTTCAGCTTCACGATCTCGGCCTCGACGCGGTCGATACCCAGGGTGGCATACAGCATCAACATGCGCTCGGCACTGAGGTTGGCCAGCACCTTGTTGCGATACTCGGTGTTGAAGCGCGTGGCCTGGGCGGCGTCGTAGCCGAATTTCGGCGCCAAGGTCCGCAGCAGCAGGTCGCTCTGCACCGAGGCCGTGCCGGTGTAGGTGTAATCGGCATCCGACAGGTTCTGCAGCACATATTCATAGAGCATGTTTGGCTGGTTCGGCAGGCTGGCCTGGATGTTGATGGACCCCAGGCTGCGCAGCGCCGCCAGCCGCAAGCGGCCGGTGGCATCGGTCATCAGCAGGCCGCGGGCAACGGGATCGACGCTCGCCAGGATGGAGGCCGCGCGAAGCCAGTTCACGACGCTGAACTCGTTGCCAGCGTTCGGTGCCCCGTGGGCCGAGGCCTGGGCGATGACGAAGGCTGGCGGCAGGCCGCGGCTGATCGCTTCGGCCACACCGAGCATGTGATGCGATGAGGTTTTGGTGGTGCCAGGCGCGCCCCAGGCATCGGTCTTGCCGTTGCCGCCGTAGTTCATTTCGATGAACTCGGAGCCATCGGCATTCCACTGGAACACGATCGTCTTGGCCCAGTCGTGCCAGATCGGCGTGCCGATCACGATGTCCTGGTCGATCAGCACGTCGGCGTCTTCCGCCGTGCCGCCCTGGCCGCGCATCGCCGGCATGCCCTTGGTGTCCAGAGTGCCGTAGACCTTGCGGTAAGTGTCGGCGAGGTTGATGGCGCTGGTGAGGTTCACCGCCACGTGCATCGCCAAACCGCCTGGCTGCGAGTGATGGCCGCCGAACACGCTGCCGGGCGCGGCGATATAGGGCATGGGCAGTTTGGGGCAGGCGGTGCCTTCGTCGCGCAGGCCGGGGAACACGCCGGCCAGGAGGCCACCGGGAATACGGCCGGCTTCGCTGGTGTCGATCAGGCCCTCGGCCACCAGTTTGTCCACGATCTGCTGCTTTTTCTCGGCGGTGACGCCGATGCGGCTTTTGATGCAGGTATCGGCGTTCAACACCGCATCCTCGGTCTGCTGACGGATGGTGGGGTCCTTGATCAGCGCGGCCTGGGCGCGGATGAACGCGAACGACGATGTGGCGAGCGGCGAGGCGGCTGCGATTTTTGCGGCTTCGGCGTTCCACGGGCCCATGGCGTTCTGGTCGGCCAGGGCGGATGCTGACATGCCGGTCAGCAATGCCAACGACAACGCCATGGTGGGGCGTGTGTGGGACTTGGGTTTCATGCGTTTGATCCTGCAGTTTCAAAGCTGAGATACATGGCAGAAACGTATGACGTTACGCTGACAGAGCGATGACAGGTCGAACAAACCGCCACCGCGTGGTGGACGAAGTCCGCCATCTCGATGGCGTTTAGAGATGGCGGCCTCTGCGTCGGTCCTACACGGTCAACAGATCACTCATTTTCGCTGCGCTCTCGAATCGCAGCAGCCGATCAGCAAGATTTTCGGCGGCACTGTCGCCCATCACCGTGCCGGTCAGCCCCAGGAATTTGGCGCGCAGTTCAGCGTCGGTGAGGAAGTTGCCGGGCTCGCCCTTGGGCACGATGGTGGTGCGGGTAAAATCCTGGCCGCGGGCGTGGATGGTGATGGTGCCGGACATGTTGGCGGGGAATTCGGCCTGCATCGCCTCGTTGTGGACACAGGACACCTTGGGCAGCAGTGCGCGGACCGCCGGGTTCTGCAATTCGCCGTAGCTGTCCCAGCCCATGGCCCCGGTGGCGAGGGCGCAGGACAGCACGAAGGGTCCGCTGAACTGGGCGTCCACCACGTTCTGCGGATTGGCGCGCTTTTCGGCGGGCGTGCCGACCAGCAGGAGCCCGGCGTTGGACAGGCCGTAGGTGATGCTTTCCACCTCGTCCGGCTTGAGGTTGTATTCCTCACGCAGCGCCAGCACGGCGTCGATGCCGGCATGGCCGTAGCGGCACGAAGGATACGGCTTCACGGCGGTGTTCATCAGTTCGAACATTGTGCCGAGATTTTCTGTCACGCGTGCGGGGTTTGGCGCGGGGGCATAGGCACGCAGGAAGCCGAGCCGGCCTTCCAACGCTTCGGCCGCGCCCCTAAAACCCTCGCGCGCCAAGGTGGCGGCGGTGAGGCCGGCCATGGCGGCCCAGCCGACCTGGAAACGCTTGGTCCATGCGCCGTTGGCCAGGAATTGCAGGCTGCCCGAGGATTGCGACAACGCGATGCCGAACGCATTTTCCACGCCGGCGGCATCGAGCCCGAACACACGCGCCGCCGCCGCGGCCGCACCGAATGCGCCGCAGGTGGCGGTTGGATGGAAGCCACGGTCGTAATGGGCGCCGGCGGGGAGCGCGAGTGCGATGCGCAGCACCACCTCGTATCCGGCCACGATCGCGGCAAGCACGGTCTCGCCGTTGGCACCGACCATTTCCGCGGCGGCCAGAGCGGCGGGGATCACGGGCGCGCCGGGATGCAGCGAGGCGCTCGCATGGGTGTCGTCGAAATCCAGCGAATGCGCGAAGGCGCCGTTGAGGAAGGCGGCACCGGCAGGGGTGTAGCCGGCAGCGTCGGCGAAGACGTGGCAGGTGCCACCGGTGAGGCCCAGCGCCTTGGCCGCCGCCAGCAGCGCCGGCGTGCTTTCGGAGTCGTGCCGGCCTCTGACGATGTTGCCCACGAGGTCCAGCACCAGCTGGCGCGTGCGGACCACAACCTCCGGCGGCAGGTCGGCCATTTTCAGCCCGGCACAGTAGGCGGCGAGATCGGTGGTGATTCCCATGGTGGCGTTCCTTTTCCCTTGGCCGGATCTTCGCGCGTTCGCTTGCGGCTGCCAACCACGCGAGTTTGCCAGCTACGCAAGTTTGCCGGCTACGCAAGTTTGATTGCAGTGCAGTGGTGGCATGTGGCACATCGACGCAATGCTCACACGTCGCACCCTGATTGCCTCATCCGTTCTGCTCGCGCCCGCTTTGGACTACGGCGCGGCTTCTGCCGCACCATCGCCACAGCCCGGGGACCAGGCCAGCTTCAACGCCTATATGGCAGAGTTCCGCGCCCAGGCGCGCAAGGCCGGGGTGTCCAACGCCACGATCGAGCGCTCGCTGTCGGGCCTGCGGATCAACCAGCGCGTGATCGAGCTGGACCGCAACCAGCCGGAGAGCAAGCTCACCTGGCAGCAATACAAATCGCGCCTGGTCAGCGACGCCCGCATTGCCAAGGGCAGGCCGCTCTATGCCAGGCACCGCCAGCTGATCGGAGCCATCACCCAGCGCTATGGCGTAGCGCCCGGCGTGCTGATGGGGATCTGGGCGCTCGAATCGGATTACGGTGCCCAGATGGGTGGCTTCAACGTGATCGAATGCCTGGCCACCCTGGCGTGGGAGGGCAGGCGGCGCGGCTATTTTGCCTCTCAACTGGTGGATGCGCTGCGCATCGTGGAACGCGGCGACATCACGCCCGACAAGATGATCGGCAGCTGGGCAGGTGCGATGGGCCAGACCCAGTTCATGCCGGACAGCTTCATCAAATACGCGGTGGACTACAGCGGCACCGGCCGGCGCGACCTGTGGACCAACATGGGCGACGTGTTCGCCTCCACCGCCAACTATCTGTCCAAAGAGGGCTGGCGGCTGGACATCCCGTGGGGCCGTGCCACCGCGCTCCCCGCCGGATTCGATCCGTCGCTGGCCGGGCACGACAAGCGGCGCAGCGTGGCGGAATGGCGCAAGAGCGGCTTGTCCATAGCGGGCGTGCCCGAGGATACCAAAATGGACGTGCTGCTGCCCGGCGGCCCCGGTGACGAGGCCTATGTGGCGTTCTACCCCAGCTACCGCGCCATTCGTCAGTACAATCCGCCCGATAAATACTGCATCAGTGTCGGTCTGCTCGGCGACGCGATCACCGCGTGAACAAGGTTTGGGTGGCGGCAGCGCTGCTGCTGCTGGCTTCATGCGGACAGCGTTCCGGGCCAATGCTGACCAGCATCCCGAAATACGTCGTGGGCGAGCCATATCAGCAGAACGGGGTTTGGCGCTACCCGCGGGCTGAATACGGGGTCGACCAGACCGGTCTGGCAACCACGGCCCCGGACCATGCAGGCCAGACCGCCGATGGCGAGATCTTTGACCAGACTGCCATGGCAGCGGGGCATCGCAGCTTGCAGTTGCCTTCCATCGTAAGCGTGACCAACCTTGAGAACGGCCGCCAGATTGTGGTGCGGCTCAACGATCGCGGGCCGCCGAAACCGTCGAGGCTGATCGCGCTGACCAAGCGGGCGGCCGCGCTGCTCGATATCCATGCCGACGGCACCCGTGTGCGCATGCAGATGCTCGACACGGAAACCCGCCAGTTGCAGGCCGAACTGGCGTCTGACGGGCCGAAGCTGGACGTGGCACATGTGCCGCGCGAAGCGATTGCCGTGGAAACCCTGCCTGCTCCCAGCGGCGCGTCCCAGTCGTTGCGCGTTCGTGTAGCCGCAGCGCGGGCCGAACCGGTGCGGCAGACTGCGACACCGAGCGCTACCGTGCCACTTCGACTTCCAGAAGTGGTCACGCAGGTTTATGTAGCGCCGGTCAGCCTGTTCGTTGATGCCGGATCATTCAGCCGGCAAGATTACGCGTCAATTCTCGTCAATCGACTCGCCACTCTCGGCGCCCGCCTCACGACGAGCTACACGGCGCCGCGCCAGAAGGCGTATCGTATCCGGATCGGGCCGTTTGCTGATGTTGCCCAAGCCGAAGCCATGCTGGAGCGGGCCATCAGCGCAGGAGTGAACGATGCCGCCATCGTTGTTGAGTAGGATGGGGTTGAATAGGATGGACTCGAATAAAATGGGGTCAGACAAAGCCGGGAAGCTTGGCCGCAGGTTGCTTCTGCTGGCCGGTGCCACCATGCCGTTTGCCGCAAACGCCCAGGTGCCGAAGAAGGCGGCCGTCAAACCTGCGGCACCCGCCCGCGGACCGGCGCGCAAGCCGAGCGATCCGGTCTATACCGGCTCCCCCGCGCAGACGCCGATCGGCCCGTTGGATATAGCGGCGAAGTTCGCTGTGATTCTTGATTACAACAGCGGCGCCACCTTGCTCGACAAGGAGGCCGACGTCTCGCAGACCCCGTCTTCCATGACCAAGCTGATGACGGCCTATCTCGTCTATGAGCGCCTGAAGGCCGGACGGCTGACATTGACGCAGGAACTGCCGGTGAGCGAGCGCGCCTGGCGCATGGGCGGCTCGAAGATGTTCGTCGAGCTGGGCAACAACGTGAAGGTCGAAGACCTCATCCGCGGCATGATCGTGCAATCCGGCAACGACGCCTGCATCGTGTTGGCCGAGGGGATCGCCGGATCCGAGGAGGGCTTCGTCGAGCTGATGAACGCCAAGGCACGGGAATTCGGGCTCACCAAGACCAACTTCACGAACTCGACCGGCTGGCCCGACCCCGATCATCGCATGACCGTGCGCGAGATCGCCTTGATTGCCCGCCGGCTGATTGCGGATTTCCCGGAGTATTACAAGTACGACGCCGAGAAGACGTTCAAGTACCACGGCATCGAGCAGCAGAACCGCAATGCGCTGGTGCAGAAAGGCGTGGCCGACGGGCTGAAGACCGGGCACACCGATGATGGCGGCTACGGCCTGGTGGCGAGCGCACAGCGCGGCGGGCGGCGGGTCATCGTGGTGGTGAACGGCCTGCCGACCATGCGGGCCCGCGCCGAGGAAGGCGAGCGGCTGCTGGAATGGGCGTTTCGGGAGTTCGAGAACGTCAACCTGTTCGCTGCCGGCGACGTGGTGGAGCAGGCGCCGGTCTGGCTCGGCAGCGCGCCCACTGTCCCACTGGTCGCCGGACGCGATCTGGTCATCACCATGCCGCGCAACTGGCGGCAGAAAGCGGCGATCGCGGTGGACTACGAAACGCCGATGAAGGCACCGATCACGCGCGGCACAAAACTGGGCCAACTCACCGTGCGTGGCGAGGGCGTGCCTGAGATGAACGTGCCGCTGCTGGCCGGCGCCGATGTGGCGCGGTTGGGCCTGCCCGGGCGCGCCGTGGCGGTGCTGTCGCACTATCTCACCGGCGCCTGATGCACGCACGAGGCCAGTTCATCACGCTGGAGGGTGGTGAGGGCGCAGGCAAATCCACCCAGGCTGCAAGGCTTGCGTCGTTTCTTGCCGACACCGGTATTCCCGTGCTGAGCACCCGCGAGCCTGGCGGATCGCCGGGAGCTGATATCTTGCGCGAGCTGCTGCTGTCCGGCCGGCATGACTGGGCACCGCTGGCCGAGGTGATGCTGCACTTCGCCTCGCGCGCCGAACATATCGCACGGGTGATCGCCCCGGCGCTGGGCGCCGGCACATGGGTGATCTGCGACCGCTTCGCCGACAGCACGCTGGTCTATCAGGGCTGGGGGCTGGGGGCCGATCGTACGGCAATCCAGACGCTGACGAAGATGATGAACATCGTGCCGGATTTTACTCTGGTTCTCGACATCGACGTTGCAACCACGCAGGCGAGGCTGGCGTCGCGCGGGACAGCGGCGGATCGCTACGAGAAGCTGGGCGCGGCGTTCTTCCAACGCATTCGCGACGGGTTTCAGACGATTGCGCGGGATCACGCGGATCGCTGCATCCTGCTGTCCGGCGAAGGCGACGCGGACAGCGTCACGCAGGCTCTGAAAGCCTCCCTGCGCCAACGTTTTCCCGAGCTGGCATGAGCGCGCCGCATCCGCGACAGAATCCGCTGCTGCTCGGCCAGACCGAGGCCGAGGCGGTGCTGGTCGGTGCCATGGCGTCGGGCCGCTTGCACCACGCCTGGCTGATCACCGGGCCACAAGGCGTGGGCAAGGCAACGTTGGCCTATCGCTTCGCACGCGCCATCCTGGCCGGCCGCAACGCCACCGGATCGCTTGCGATGGAACCGTTGGATCCCGTGTTTCGCAGGGTGGCTGCGGGCACCCACGCCGACCTGCTGACGGTCGAGCGCGAATGGGACGAGAAACGCAAGAAGCTGCGCGGCGAGATCGTGATCGACACCGTGCGCGGCGTGGCTGCCTTCCTCCGCCTGACCGCGGCCGAAGGCGGCTGGCGCGTGGTGATCGTCGACGGCGCCGAGGACATCAACCGAAACGCTGCCAACGCCTTGCTGAAGGTGCTGGAGGAGCCGCCACCACGCACCGTTATTTTACTCGTTTGTTCCGCGGCCGGACGCCTGCTGCCAACCATTCGCAGTCGTTGCCGCCGGCTGCGGCTCGGCAAGCTGGACGATGCCACCATGTCCGCGCTCGCCGCCCGATACCTGCCCCAGATACCGTCCGATCAGGCCGACCGCCTCGCCAGCCTGGCAGAGGGCTCGATTGGCCGCGCGTTGCAACTTGCCGACGGCGACGGTATTCCCGCGGCCGAATTGGTCGGCAAGGTGCTAGACGCGCTGCCATGGCCACGCCCCACGCTCGCCTATGATGTCGCAGACGGGCTAGGCCGCAGCGAGGACGCATTCTGCACTTTCATGGATCTGCTGCGGGCAGCGCTCGCCGGCGCGGTGCGCGAGACGGCGCGAGGGAGGCCCGACCGTGAGCAGACAAGGCTGCTCGGCACCCGACCCCTTGATGCCTGGGTGGAGATCTGGCAGGCGTTAGGCGTTGTTCAGGCCGAAACCGAGGGGCTCTATCTGGACAAGCGCCAGGCCATCGCCCAGGCCATGGCGATGCTCGCCCAACCCGCCTGATTTATTCGAAAGTTGTCATGAAACCAAAGTATTATGTCACGACCCCGATCTTTTATGTGAATGGTGCGCCACATATCGGCCACGCCTACACGATGATCGCGGCGGATGTGCTGGCGCGTTTCAAGCGGCTAGATGGGTTCGACGTGTTTTTCCTGACCGGAACCGATGAGCACGGCCAGAAAGTGGAGAAAGCGGCGGCGGATGCAGGGCAGGGGCCACAGGCGTTCACTGACCAGATCAGCGCCAGCTTCGCCGATCTGGCCCGCGCAATGGATGTGTCCAACGACCAATTCATCCGCACCACCGAGGAACGCCACAAACGCACCAGCACAGCCTTGTGGGAGAAGCTGAAACAGGACGGCCACATCTATCTCGGTGGCTACGAAGGCTGGTATGCCATTCGAGATGAAGCATTCTACGATGCCGATGAACTAACAACGAACGTAGCTGGCCAGAAGATCGCCCCCACCGGGGCACCCGTCGAATTCGTTACTGAGCCGAGCTATTTCTTCCGTATGTCGGCCTTCCAGGATCGCCTGATCGCACACATCGAGGCCAATCCGGATTTCATAGGGCCGGCCGCGCGGCGCAACGAGGTTCTGGGGTTCCTGAAAAATCCGCTGCGCGACCTGTCAATCAGTCGCACCAGCTTCCGCTGGGGCATTCCGGTGCCCGGCGATGACGCCCATGTGATGTATGTGTGGCTGGACGCGTTGACAAACTACCTCACCGCCGTCGGCTATCCTGATGAAACAACGACATTATGGAGATACTGGTCGCCCGATCTACAGCTTGTTGGCAAGGACATCCTGCGCTTTCACGCGGTCATATGGCCCGTGATGCTGATGGCCGCCGGCCTGCCGTTGCCCACCCGTGTGTTCGCCCATGGCTGGTTCACGGTCGAGGGCGAGAAGATGAGCAAATCTGTCGGCAACGTTATCGAGCCGCGCGAACTGGCATCCGAATTCGGCGTCGACGCGATCCGCTTCTTCCTGATGCGTGAGATCACCTTCGGCGCCGACGGTGATTACAGCCGCGCTTCACTGATCCGCCGCTTGAATATCGAGTTGGCCAACGATCTCGGCAATCTCGCACAGCGCACCTTGTCCTTCGTGGCCAAGAACGCCGGCGCCGCGATGCCGCAGCGAGGGCAGGGCGACATGCCCGAGGATGCCGCCTTACACGCACAGATGGCAACGCTGCCGGACGTGGTGCGCCAGGCAATCCACCGCCAGGCATTCCACGATGCGTTGGAGGCGATCTGGGTCGCGATCCGCGCCGGTAACGCCTATATCGACCAGCAGGCACCATGGGCCTTGCGCAAGACCGACACGGCCAGGATGGCGGCGGTGTTAGCGCTATTGCTCGATCTGCTTCGCGTGGTGGCAACCCTGCTCCAGCCGTTCATGCCGACCAGCATGGCCCGCATGCTCGACCAACTCGGCGTGCCAGTGCAGGCGCGCAGCATCCATGCTCTCGACGCGCCGATCGCCGTGGGCACCGCCCTGCCGCCGCCCGCCGGCGTGTTTCCCCGGTTCGTCGAGGACGCAGCCTGATGCTGGTTGATAGCCACTGCCATCTTGACTACTACAACGACGAAGAACGCAGCGTGCTTCTCCGTCACTGCGCCGAGGCCGGGGTCGGCGAACTGGTCACCATCGGCACGCGACTGACCCAGTCGGCCCTGGTGCGCGGCATCGCCCAAGCACATACCAACGTGTGGTGCACGGTGGGCGTACACCCGCACAACGCCGCTGAATTCGACGTGCCGACGCCCGAGGCGATCGCCGCCGAAGCGGATCATCCCAAGGTGATCGGGATCGGGGAGTCGGGCCTGGATTATTTCTACGACAAGGCCCCGCGGGACATGCAGCAGGCCAGTTTTCGCGCCCATATTCGCGCGGCCCGGCTGGCGGGCCTGCCGCTGGCCATCCACGCCCGCAACGCCGATGACGACATCGCCGCCATCCTGCGCGAAGAAGGCCAGGACGGTACGTTCGACTTCCTGCTGCACTGCTTCAGCTCCACCCGTGCGCTCGCGGAAGCGGCGATCGGGATGGGCGGCTATGTCAGCTTCTCCGGGATCCTGACATTCCCAAAATCGCAGGACATCAGAGACATCGCCCGTGACTTGCCGCTGGATAGGCTGCTGGTGGAAACCGACAGCCCCTATCTGGCGCCGGTGCCGTATCGCGGAAAACGCAATGAACCGGCTTGGGTCGCGCACACCGCATCGGTGCTGGCACAGACCCACGGCATGGCGCCTGCTGAAATGGCGGCGCTGACCACGGCGAATTTTCGCCGCCTGTTCAAGAAGGCCGCATGACGGTTCGCGTAACGTTGCTCGGCACCGGCGCCTCCGCCGGCGTGCCGCTGATCGGTGGCGATGACGGGGCGGGCGACTGGGGGGTGTGCGACCCGCGTGAGCCACGCAACCATCGCACGCGTTCATCGATGCTGCTGCAACGCATCGAGGCCGGAGTTATCGCCGGCACCATCCTGGTCGATACTTCACCAGACATGCGAACCCAGCTGCTCGCCAACAAGGTCCGCAGCGCTGACGCCATCCTGTACACCCACGCCCATGCCGATCACGTGACCGGGCTAGACGACGTGCGCGTGCTCAATCGCATCACAGACAGGCCCCTGGAAGCGTTCGGCACAAGGGCTACCTTGGACGAATTGAAGGACCGCTACGCCTACGCATTTCGCCCCTGGCAGCCCCCTGGCTTCTATCGCCCGGTGATGTCACCGCAGATCGTCTCGTATGGTGAGACGATTGATATATCCGGGATAACGCTGCGTCTCTTCGAACAGGATCACGGCTTTATGTCGAGCTTAGGCCTACGCACCGGGGGCTTCGGGTATTCAACCGACGCTATCACCCTGAACGATGACGCCTTCACAGCACTGGCCGGCATCGATACCTGGGTGGTCGGCTGCTATCAGCGCCATCCACCACACAAGACACATGCCTGGCTGGAGCGTGTCTATGAATGGCACAGTAGGCTGCAACCACGCCGGACGATCCTGACGCATATGGGCACCGACATGGACTGGGCCTGGCTGCGCGCCAATCTACCGAAGGGGATCGAGCCGGGTTTCGATAGCCTGACGTTCGAGCTAGACTAAGTCTGCGCAAAGCGCCAATCGGACCGCATCTTGAATTTCCATAATATATATTCTGCGACAATCGGCGTTCGTGAATGCCGCCGATCTGGACCGAAGGCCAGCGCGAAGGCCGTTGGC
>JBBROR010000012.1:0-28197 GCA_038229175.1 Acetobacterales bacterium
AGGCCTGAGCGAAGCCGGGCATCGGCCTCGGCCAGGACCACCGAGACCGGGATGCCCACCGAGACCACCGTGTGGGACCGCAGGTCGCCCGGCAGGCGCCGGAATCCGATGATCCGCTCCACCCCATCGAAGCCGATCACGCGCGCGGAACCTTCGGACTGTGCGCGGAACAGCGACATCGTGCTGTGGTCGGCAAAACGCCTGCCCACCCAAAGCGCCGGTTCGACCGACCGTGCGAGGATTGCACCGTCGCGGGCATCGATGACCACGACGGTGGCACCCGAAGCCGTGGGAAGCCGTGCGGCGATGTCGGAGAACCAGGCGAGGTTCATGGTGGCCGCCAGGGCGGCGGCCTTTGGATCATTTCGGCCAAGGCCGGTGCTGACCACCACGATTGGCTTGCCGGTGGCGCGCGAGGTCAGCAACTCGCTGATGACCGTTGCGGGCGCATAAGGGTCGGTGACGTCGCGGAACCAGTCTCGATCAGCGAGGTTGGCGGTTGGCGGCACAGGGCCGAGGCTGGAGCAGGCGATGGTGCCATCGGCGGCCACGACGGTGATGGTGTCCAGCCGTGGGTGTTCGTTGGTGATCTCTCGCAGCGTTGCGTGGCATTCGCCCGGCTGGGTTCCCACCACCGCAGGCACCAGTTTCAGCACCCGCAACAGGTTGGTGGCCTCCTGAAGGCTGTCATCCTCCTCAGCGGCGGCAAGGCGCGCCAGCTCGGTCACACGGTCGGTTGCGCCTTGGATCGCTTTATGGCGGCTGTCGCTGGCCTGGTAGAGTTCAAGGCCGAGCATCGGAGCCGCCACCATGACGGCGACGAGAACGATCCTGGCGCGGACCCCGCATAACAGCCTCATCGAAACGCCTCCTCGCAACCGTCATCGGCTGCGTGGGGCGATCTTCGTCAGGCAATCGGAAAGAAACGGTTACCGCCCTGAAAAATTCTGCATTTCATCGTCAAGAAACCTGGCCGTGTTCAACCGAGTGAGGCGATCGCGGCGGCGACCTCGAGGGCGTGGCCGTCCACCTTCACCTTCGGCCAGATCCGCGCAATCTTGCCCTCGGCATCGATCAGGAAGGTGGCGCGCTCCAAGCCCATGTATTTCTTGCCATACATGGCTTTCTCGACCCACACGCCATAGGCCTCGGCCACCTCGGTCTGCTCGTCGGAGGCGAGAGGAAAGGTCAGGCCATATTTTTCGGCGAATTTCTCGATTGGCTTTATCTTGTCCTTCGACACGCCGATCACCGTAACGCCGATCCGGCCCAGTTGCGGCAGTGCCTCTTGAAAGGCGCAGGCCTCCTTGGTGCAGCCCGGCGTGTCTGCCTTAGGGTAGAAATACAGCACGAAGGGCTTGCCCTTCAGCGCGGCAAGGCTCGCGGTGCGGCCGCCGCTGGCCGGCATGGTGAAATCAGGCGCGGCATCGCCGATCGCAAGTGTCATGGGTCGATCTCCGATCGTAGGCGTCATGGCTCGATGGGTCCCACCAGACGTGTGAAGGTATGGCGCACATTCTCCGCCAATTTGTCCAGGCTGGTGCGAACATCGTCCAGGTCAACGGCGGACATGCCGGCTTCGCGCACCCCCCGCAGCAACGCCGTGCTGGCGGCGTCCGACAGCGTCAGCGGCGGCCGGGCGCCATCGGTCAGGCGCAACATGCCCTGCACGGTGCGCCACACCCGGTCGGCACGGATCAGCAGATCGGCATCCGCGATATCCAGATGGCCCTGCGCGCGCAAGCCTTCCACGGCGAGGCGCAGCGTGGGCGAAACCGGGCCGTGCAGGAGTTGCAGAACCTGGACCACGAACTCCACCTCGATCTGGCCGCCGGGCCGTAGCTTCACGTCCCATCCGGTGGATTTCGGCTGTTCGCGCAGCATACGCGCCCGCATCGAAACAGCGTCCGCCTGTATCTTGGCTTTGTCCGCACGCAGGATGGCCGCGCGGATCAGCGCTTCCACACGGCGGCGCAGGCGTGGCGGGCCGGCGACCACGCGGGCGCGGGTCAGCGCCATGCGCTCCCACGTCCAGGCCTGGCCCTCGTGATAGGCCTCGAACGCCGCCAGCGAGACCGCCACCGGGCCCTTGTTGCCGGACGGGCGCAGCCGCATGTCCACGGCATATGTGGGACCTTCCGAGTCGGGCGCCGTCAGCGCCGCCACGAAGCTATGCACGGCGCGGATAAACCATTGGCTGGCCGGCAAGGCGCGGGCGCCGCCGGTGCTTTGGGTGGAGGCGGCGGGATGGTCGTAGATCAGCATGAGATCGAGATCGGAGCCGGCCATCGTCTCGCGCCCACCGGCCTTGCCGAGCACAACCACCGCCATGCTGCCGCCGCGCACGCGCCCGTAACGGTCGGCGAAATCAGCCATCACCTGTGGCAGCAGCGTGGACAGCGAGGCATCCGCCAGCAGGGCACGTTGCAGCCCGGCCTCGTCGGCATCCATCCGGCCTTCCAGGGTGGCGACGCTGATGGCGAAATCAGCTTCCCGAACTGTGGCACGGATGATGCCGATCGCCTCCTCCAGGGAGGTCACGGTGGCCAGCCGGCTGCGCAGGCGCGACCCGACGGGGGCTTGGTCGAGATCGCCGAGCAGGCCGTCAAGCGCGGAGGGGGTGCGGGCAAGATAGTCGGCCAGTTGCGGTGCGGCCCCGAGGACGTCGGCGATGCGGCCGACGAGATCGAAATTGCGCTGGAACATCGAGAGGAGTTGGACGCCGGCAGGCAACCGCTCCAGCAGCGAGGCGAAGCGCATGAAGGCGGCGTCTGGCATTGGCTGGCGCCCCAGGGCGGTCAGCAGCCCGGGCAGAATCGGGCCCAGCAGATCGCGGGCGCGATGCGAGCGCATGGCGCGCACACGGCCGGATTGCCAGCCAAAGATGGTGTGGGCGATGCGGTCCGGATGCTGAAAGCCCATGGCGTGCAACGCGGCAACGGTGGCCGGCGGTGGGTCGGTGCCGCTGAAATCGAGCGGTGGCGCCACAGTGGCGTCCGGCACGTCTGAGAATACGGCGTCGTAATGGCGGCGGACATGGTCGAGCTGGCGGAGCAGGGCGGCGGCAAAGGCCTGGGCGTTCGCATAGCCCATGAAGATGGCGAATTTTTCGAGCCCGGCCGGCGTGTCCGGCAGCAGATGGGTCTGGCGATCGGCGACCATTTGCAGCCGGTGCTCGACCTTGCGCAGAAAGCGATACGCCGCGGCCAGTTCCACGGCGGTGTGCTGCTTCACGTGGCCGGCGCGCACCAGCAGGCGCAAGGCGGGCAGGGTGCGCGGATCGCGCAGGGAGGGATCGCGGCCGCCCCAGACGAGTTGCAGGGTCTGGGTCAGGAATTCGATCTCGCGGATGCCGCCTTGGCCGAGCTTCACGTTGTGGCCGGCGACACGCGCCACGCGATCCGCACTTTGGGTCAACGCCGTCTTCTTGTGCTCGTCGATGCGCCGCTTCATGGCGGATATGTCGGCCACGGCAGCGAAATCCAGGTGGCGACGCCAGATGAAGGGGCGGATCGCTTCGAGGAAGGCGTGGCCCATCGCGAGGTCTCCGGCGATGGGCCGTGCCTTCAGCATGGCCGCGCGTTCCCAGTTCTGGCCCATGCTTTCGTAATAGGAGATGGCGGCGTGCAGGTTGATGCAGGCGGGCGTGGCGGCGGGGTCCGGGCGCAGGCGCAGATCGGTGCGAAACACGTAACCGTCAGCGTCGCGGGCCTCCATCAGGGTGACGAGACCACGCGACAACCTGCTAAACCAGCTGGAACATTGATCGCCGCGATAGATGCCGGCGTCCGGGTCATGCAGGAGAACGAGATCGACATCGCTGGAATAGTTCAGCTCGCCGGCGCCAAGTTTGCCCATGGCGAGCACGGTGAAGCCGGAGCCGGTCTCGGGGTCGGACGGATCGGGCAGCACGAGGTCGCCCCGGTCGTGGCCGGCGCGCAGGAGATGCGCCACGGATTTGCGCAAGGCGGCTTCGGCCAGGGCGGACAGCGCCTGGGTGACGCGGTCCAGTTTCCAGATGCCGCCGATATCGGCAAGTGCCACGGCCAGGGCCACCTGCCGCTTGGCCTCGCGCAACGCGCGCGCCAGGCGGGCTTGCTGCCAGGTGGGTGGGATGGACGCCAAAGTCGCCATGGCCTTGGCAACCACGGCGTCGGGACCGCGTTGCACCAGCAGCCGGATCGATGCCGCCTCCCGCAGCGTGAGATCGGCGAGATAGGGGCTGTTGCCACCGATGCATGCCAGCATGACGCCGCCCGGCCCGCGCGACAGCCGGGCTTCGACCGCACCCTGGTTTGTAAAGCGTTCCAGCAGGCGGGCGGCGGCGCCCGCATCCGCGGGTCGGGGCCAGATCAGGGGCAGAATGAAACGGTCGTCGGCAGGCTTGCGCATATGACAGGCTGGCCATGAGCCCCAGCACCGGTCAAGCCGCCAAAGCGGGGATGATGCAGGGCGCCGGTGGCGTGGGCCGGCTGCTGCATCGCACGGTGCAGCTGGGGCTCGCATTGCTGATCGTGGCCGGGCTGGGCGCGGCAGCGATTGCGGTGAGGCTGGCGCAAGGGCCGGTGGACATCGCCTGGCTGGCACGCCGCATCACGCGCAACGCCATCACCGGCGCCGATGTGTCGATCGGGAAGGCCACGCTGGCCTGGCAGGGGCTGCAGGACGGCATGGACCGACCGCTGGACCTGGTGCTGTCGCAGGTCGATGTCGCCACGCCGGATGGCGTGAAGGTGCTGGTGATCGACAGCGCCGCGGTGTCGCTGGCGCCAAAAAACCTGCTGCACGGCATGATCGCCCTTACCTCGATCGACGTGTCGGGTGCCAGGGCCAGCGTTGTGCGCGACAGCGACGGCGCCATCCGCATCGGCGGCATGACGCGCAGCGCCGCCACGCCGCCCGCCTCGGCACAGAAAGACTTGTTGGACATGCTGGGCGTGCTCGATCATGTCCGCATCGATGCCGTGCGAATTGACGTGGCAGACGCGCAATTGGGCCTGGCGTGGAGCCTGTCCGGGATAAAGGCGGATATCCGGCGGGGGGTGCAGGATTCTGCTGCCGGCACCGCCTCGGTCAGCGTGTCGATCGGCGGGCAGACCATTCCGGTGGACGCAGAGATCGCCCTGCTGCCTGGGGGCGGCGGCCTGACCGCGAAGACCACCGCCGGCAGTTTCAACCCGGCGGCGCTGGCGGCGCTGTCGCCGGCCCTGGCCCCGCTGGCCGCCGCCGATGCGACGGTGCGGCTGTCCGGCGACATCGCGCTCGGCGCTGATTTTCGGATGCGTACGGCCAAGGTCGCCGTCGAGCTCGGTGCTGGCATTCTCCATATCGGCGACGGCGCGATGCCGATCCGCGCCGCGTCGCTGTTGGCCGATGTGACGCCGCAGCGCCTTGATCTCAGCGTGGCCAAGCTGGTTCTGCAGGCGCGTGACGAGGCCCAGCCGACCATTTTCGCGGGCCACGTGGTGGCCACCCGCGAGGCCGGCAAGGTGACTGCCGATATCAAGGTGGATGTCGACCAGGTGGCGTTCGCCGATCTGCCGGTGCTCTGGCCGAAAGGCGTGGGCGGGCCGGGCACGCGGCCGTGGATCACCCAGAACATCACGGCCGGGACTGCCCGCCGCGGCCATGTGGAGGCCGTTGTCTCAGCGCCGGAAGATTTCTCCGACGCCACGCTTGCAAGCATCGCCGGCGGCATCGACGGCGAGGACGTAACCGGGCACTGGCTGCGCCCGGTGCCGCCGATTGAGCACGGCACCGTCCGCGTTATGTTCGTGGATCCGGACACGATAGATGTCCTGATTGCCAACGGCCACCAGGTTGGCGGCCAGTTGATGCTGAAGCCTAGCCGTGTGCGGATGACGGGGATTGCTGGCCACGACCAGTTCATTGCCATCCAGGGCGACCTGTTTGGGCCCTTTGCCGATCTGATCACGGTGTTGAAGCATCCGAAGATCCATCTTCTGGACCGTCGGCCGATCGACCTTCGCGATCCGCAAGGCAGCGTTGCGGGCCAGATCAATGCCGATTTTCCGCTGAAGACCGATCTCGACATCGACAACGTGGCGATCCGTGCCACCGGCAGGCTGTCTGGAGGCCATCTCACCGGAATTGCCGTGGGCCGCGACATCGACAGGGCGCTGCTCGATTTCACCGTCAACAACGACACGTTGAAGATCGGTGGCACCGCTGACATCGCAACCATCCCGGCGAAGCTTGCCATCGATATGGATTTTCGGTCTGGTGGACCCGCCCAGGTGCTGGAGAAGATCGGCGTGGCGGCCAGCGTAAGCGCCACCACGCTCGCAGGACTGGGCGTGCCCGTCGACGGCGTGATGACCGGGGCCATCGACGTGAAGCTGGACTATTTCGACCGGCGCGACCGCAGCGGCGACCTGCAGGTGACAGTCGATCTTGCCCGCGCCGCCATCACCGGGGGACGGGTGCCATGGAGCAAGCCCGTGGGTGCGGCCGGCACGCTGGACGCGCATGTGCTGTTCAAAGGCGGCAAGGTGACGGGCATTGACCGCGTTCGTGCGGAGGCACCTGGCCTGTCGGTGCAGCTGGCGGCCGATACGACCAACGGGCAACCCAATCTGGTGCGCATCCAACGCTTCATCCTGGGCGAGAAGACCAACATCACAGGCGATCTGCGCTTTCCCGAGCGCGCCGGCCAGCCCTATGTGGCCACCATCATCGGGCCGTCGCTGGATGTTTCGGGGGAATTCGACCGCAAGACGCAGCCCGAAGTTGGCCGGGCGAAATCCCGGACCACGCCGCCATTTCGCGCCGACGTGAAGATCGACCAAGTGATAATGGCGGGCGGCAGGCCGCTCGGCCAGGTGGTGGCGCATGTCGAGAACGATGGCACGCTGACCACCAACGCAAGGCTGTCGGCAGTCGTGGGCACCGGCCCCGCCGTGCTCAGCCTGACACCGGCGCCGGGTGGACGAAGCCTTGTGGCCGAGGCGCAGGATGCCGGTGCGCTGCTGCGCACGCTGGATGTGATCCAGACCATGGTGGGTGGCCATCTCAACGTATCCGGTCGCTACACCGACACCGCCGATTCCCAGATTCTGCGCGGCACGGCCGAGATCAGCGATTTCCGCATCCGCAACGCACCGTCGATCGGGCGCATCCTGCAGGGCATGTCGCTGTATGGGCTGCTGGAGCTGGCGCAGGGGCCGGGCCTGGGCTTCACCCGCATGGTGGCGCCGTTCAGCCTGGCCCGCGAGGTGCTGACATTGAACGATGCGCGGGCCTACAGCGCTTCACTGGGGATCACCGCGAAAGGCAGCATCGACCTGGCGCATTCGACTGCCAATATGGAAGGCACCGTGGTTCCCGCATATTTCTTTAATTCGCTGCTAGGCCGCGTGCCCTTGATCGGCCGCCTGTTCGCGCCGGAACAGGGTGGCGGGGTGTTCGCTGCCACCTACAGCGTGCGCGGCAGGCTCGATGACCCTTCGGTGTCGGTGAACCCGCTGGCGGCGCTGACGCCTGGGTTCCTGCGCGGGTTTTTCGCTATTTTCAGCGAATCCTCGACCGATGTCTACAAGGTGGCCCCGCCCGGCGTGCGCGGCTCTGCACCGCCCCCATCCGGAACGCCGTCTGCCACGTTGACGGAGCGGTAGCACTGAAGCCTGATGTGATGGTGATTTGCAGCGAGGCTGGCCGATGCACGACGTCAAGGCGATCCTGTTCGATACATTCGGCTCGGTGGTGGACTGGCGCAGCAGCGTGGTTGCCGAAATGGCGACGTTCGGCGCTGCGCGCGGGGTTGCTGCGGATTGGACCGCGTTCGCCGATGCCTGGCGCGGCGCCTACAAGCCTTCGATGGACCGGGTGCGGACGGGCGCACGGCCTTGGACGATCCTGGATGTTCTGCATCGGGAGTCGCTGGAAAAACTGGTGGTCCAGTTTGGCATGTCCGGGCTGTCTGACGCCGATCTGGACCACCTCACCCGCATCTGGCATCGGCTGACGCCGTGGCCTGATTCAGTTGCGGGGCTTGCGCGTTTGAAACGGCTTTTCATCATTGCGCCGCTGTCGAACGGCAATGTGGCGCTGCTGGTCAACCTGGCCAGGCATGCCGGGCTGCCGTGGGACATGGTGTTCGGCTCCGAAATCCCACGTGCCTACAAGCCTGATCCGGCGGTGTATCTGGGCGCATGCGCGATGCTGGGCCTGGAGCCGGGACAGGTGATGATGGCGGCGGCGCATAACTACGATCTTGCCGCGGCGCGGGCGCTTGGGATGCGAACCGGGTTTTTCGCGCGCCCTGCCGAATATGGGCCGGCGCAGACAAGGGACGTGGCGGCGGAGAGCGATTGGGACGTCGTCGCGGTGGATATTGGTGATTTGGCGACGCAGATGGGCGCGTAACCGCATCACGCTGGTTGCGCTCGGCTTTGGCGCCAGCGGGTGATGGCGACGAGCGCGCTCAGCCCCAGGCCGCAGATGAGGATCCAGACCGCGGGGCGCGGGCCGTAGTTCAGGTCGAGATTGGCATCCAGCACCCTTGCCGGGTCGATGCGGGTGGCCAGGCCGTACCAGAGCGCTTCGACGGCGGCGGTGGCGATGGACGCGCCGAGGGCGATCAGCGGCAGCGGCCACCAGTGCAGGCGCGACGCGCGGGAGGTCAGCCGCCAGATCATTTCCCACAGGAACAGCCCGGCGACGAACACGGCGGGACTGACATCGGCCTTGGATTGCAGGAAGTAGTGAAACAGCGCCAGCACGGCCAGCGGGTAGGCCAATTTGTGCAGCGACTTCCAGCGCCGGCCCAGCCGCTTCGTCCAGCCATCGGTCGACGTGATCGCCAGCGCCAGCAGGCCCAGGAACGTGACGAAGCCGATCGTGAGGTAGAACCGCAGCGCAATCTCGGTTACAACCTTTATGAGGTCAAACTTCTGGTCGACCACATAGAGCATCAAGTGGATGCCGGTATAGCTTGCCGCGGCCACGCCGATCATGCGGCGCAAGGGCACGAGGCGCTGCCAGTCCAGCACGGAGCGGAAGGGCGTGATCGCCAGTGAGGCCAGCAGGAAATACACGGCGAAATCGCCGGTGCCGCGCGTGACCTCGCGCACCGGGCGGCCGCCCAGATCGCCCATCGCCCAGAGCAGGCCAAGGCGCAGGGCCGGCAGGACGAGGATCGCCAGCGTTATGGCACGCAGCGTGGAGAACCGACCGCGGCGATCCTGGATCAGCGAGAACATGCGAGGCACCTGACATTCATAGGACTGACTAGCTCATGGGCGCTTTTGTGACAGCGGCGGCGGCGTGATTTTCCTGTAATCCGCGGGCACACGGAACACCGCCGCTGGCAGCGGGGCAAAATCCACCGACAGCGCCTCCACCAGCACCAGGCCATCGGCCTCTGCCCGAAGCAGAACGCCGTCTGGGGTGAGGCAGGCCAACACCTGTCGGCCGGCGGTGTCCTGGGTTTTCCATTGGGTACAGCCGAGGCCTGCCACATTGCTGTCGCCGCTACGCTGGAAGTGGCCGGCAGGCGTCGTGCCGGGGAGAGCGTTTGGCCCGGCGTTTGTCGTCACGACCGATCGATCGCCCTCGCGCACCGCCTGCATGCTGTGGCTGATGGTGTCGATGATGACATACATGCCGGGGGTGGGCGGATCGACGCGCAGGCGGCCGGCGGTGACGCCCCAGCGCATGCGCTGCACCAGCGGGCCGTTTGGGCCGGCCATCATGTAGACCACGTCGACATCGCGGGTGGGTTGCGTGAGCGGCGCGTTTTGGGCCCAGGCGGCGGTGGCGGTGGCGGTGGCGGCGGCAAGGAAAGCGAGACAGCCCAGCAGCGTGGCGATTGAAATTCGGCCGCGAGACGGCGTGCCGGTGGTGGGGCGCCAAAGCGGGCCCCGCCCTACGGTTCGGGTCATTTTGGGATAGCCATCGTGCGGTAGCCGTCGGGGGGTGAGAAGAGGCCGGCCGGTTGGGTGGCGAACGCCACGGCGGTGGCTTCGATGGCGGCCTTGCGGCCGTCCCTGCCCTGCCCTTCACCACGCAACAGAAGGCCGTCGGCGGTGAGGCAGACCTTTCCGCGGGCGCGCTCGGCGGTGACGTCGTAGAGCGTGCAGGCGCGGCCCAGGACGGTGTCGGCGCCGGTGCGGTTGAAGCGGAGATGGTTGCCGAGGATGAAGCCGTCGGTGATCCCGCCGCCCTGGGGCATTTCGACCACGAGGCGGGGTTGGGGCATGACCAGCTCGATCCGTTCCATGGTGCGGTCGACCAGGAGGTAGCCGAGCGGGCCACCTTCGATGCGCAGCCTTTGGCCGGCCGCAAAATAGCGGATCGTAAGGTTGGGCGGCACATTCGGGTCTGAGCCGGTGCTGCGATAGGTGATCGCGGCGTCGCGGTTGGGCAGGTAGCGCGGCGTGTCGCTGGCCTGTGCCGCGGTTGCAAGGGAAGCGATTGCCAGGGCCGCCAAGACCGCCTTCATATATCCCCTTTCGCGAGCCGGATGATTTCGGCACGCAGCGTTTCGGCGTCGGGGTCTGGATCGAAGCGCGCCTGCTGGCTGACCGCCTTTTCCAACAACACGCGATAGTCTGCGCGCGGCACTTCCACCGCCCCGAACTGTGTCAGATGGGTGGTGACCCACTGCGTGTCCAGCAGGTGAAAGCCGCCGAGCCGTAAACGGGCCACCAGATGAACCAGTGCCACCTTGGAGGCGTCGCGCGCCAGGCTGTACATGCTCTCGCCGAAGAACACGCCGCCGACGGCCACGCCGTAGAGGCCGCCGACGAGCGCGCCGCCCTGACGGGTCTCCACGGAATGGCCGTGGCCGAGGCGGTGCAGTTCAGTGAACAGTTGCTCGATCCTGGGGTTGATCCAGGTGTCCATCCGTCCGGGCGCGGGGGCGGCGCAGCCGGCGATGGTGGCGGCGAAGTCATGGTTGACGGTGACGGTGTAGGGGCCGGAGAGGACGGTGCGGAGCAGGCGTTTTGGGAGGTGGAAACCGTCGAGCGGGAGATGGCCGCGCTGTTCCGGGTCGAGCCAGTACAGCTTTTCGCTGTGCCGGTTTTCCGCCATCGGAAACATGCCAATGCGGTAGGCTCGCAGCAGCAGATCAGGGGTGACTTCGACCGTTCGGCGGGACATGTCGTCAGATAGCCGAAAGCGTGGCCGGATTGGAAGCTTTGCCGCGTGCGATGGGCAAGTGCCCACCGCACACCGAGATTGACGTGCCTAGAGCACCTTCGGATCGATTGGAATCAATCGATCCGAAGGTGCTCTAGTGGTTAAGATCTGAGGGGAGAGTCCTCAGATCTTAACCACTAGCCTTAGATCTTGTGGGCCAAATTCCCTAACGTTCCGGCAGCAAGCGTCAGGTTTGGACCACTAGAAAACATAAGCTGCTCTAGATGTAGTGTTCGGCCAACGGCGCAAAACCATTGAAGCGTTGGCTGGCGTAGGTGGTGACATAGGCGCCGGTGGACATCAGTGACACGCGGTCCCCGCTGGTGAGGGCCATCGGCAGGCGATAGTTCGACTTCTCGTAGAGGATGTCGGCGCCGTCGCAGGTGGGGCCGGCGATGGCGACGGGCCCCATGTCGCCGTCATCGTGGGAGGTTTCGATGCGGTACTTGATCGCTTCGCCCTCGGTCTCGGCGAGGCCACCGAAGCGGCCGATGTCGAGATACACCCAGCGTACCGGGTCCTGGCCGCCTTGGGGGTGGCCGCGGCGGCTGACGAGGACGACTTCGGCGCTGACGACACCGGCGTCGGCCACGAGGAAGCGGCCGGGCTCGATCAGCATTTCGGGCAAGGCGTTGCCGAAATGCTTGGTCATGGCGCCCATGATGGCCGTGCCGAAGCGGTCGATGCCGGGCACGTCGTCGCGGTAGGACGTGGGGAAACCACCACCGAGGTTGCACATGCGCAGTGCGACGCCGGCGTCCTTGAGGTCGGTGAACAGCATGGCCACGCGGCCGATGGCGGCCTCGTAGCTGGCGGTGTCGGTCTGTTGGCTGCCGACGTGGAAGGACAGGCCATAGGGGTCGAGGCCAAGGTCGCCGGCGCGCAGCATCAGGTTGCGCGCGTGATCCAGCGTGGTGCCGAACTTCTTGGACAGCGGCCAATCCGCACCGGCGTTCTCGACCAGGATGCGGCAATAGACGCGCGCGCCCGGGGCGTGGGCGGCGATCTTGTCCAGTTCCTCGTCCGAATCGAAGGCGAACATCGACACGCCGGCCGCGTGGGCGCGACGGATAGCCGACACCTTCTTGATGGTGTTGCCGTAGCTGATACGCGCGGGCGTGGCCCCGGCGTTGAGGCAGGCGTCGATCTCCTCGGCGCTGGCGGCGTCGAAGCTGCTTCCGAGCCCTACCAGCCGCGCCAGGATCGGGGCAGCCGGGTTGGCCTTCACGGCGTAGTAGATCTGCGCCAACGGCAACGCACCACGCAGCGTATGGAAATTGCTTTCCACACGATCGACATCGAGCACCAGACACGGCGTTGCCGGTTGGTTGCAAGACAGGAAACGCGCGACTTTAGGAGTCATCGCACGGGGCCCCCTATGAGACGTCCGCCTGTTGAGACGACGGACGAGGTTACAAAACGGTCGAACGAACCAGCGACCAGACGAAGATTTCGCGACGAGAGGGTGTCGCAAACCCGGTTTGCCAGAACGCTTGACGTCGTTACGTAACCCCTTGATCGATGGCGGGGGGCCAGAGGCACGTGCGTTGCTGCGTGATATCGGAAATAGGACCCCTCCCCCCCCTGCGCAAGATAATTTTTTGCAGGGGGGACAATAAAAAAAGGCCGGGGAGATCCCCGGCCTTTTTCACAGCTTCTTCACTGTTTCAATCAGTTGCTGCGACGGTCGCCGGCGAACTGCAGCAGCAGCATGAACAGGTTGATGAAGTTCAGATACAGGCTGAGCGCGTCATAGACCGAACGCTTGCCGGCTTCCTGCGGGCCATCGGCATGGGCGAACTGCACGTAGGTCGCCTTGATGCGCTGGGTGTCGTAGGCGGTGAGGCCGGTGAACACGACCACGCCGATGGCCGAGATGGCGAACTGCAGGGCGGAGCTGCCGATGAACATGTTGACCAGGCCGGCCAACACGATGCCGATCAGCCCCATCATCAGGAAGCTGCCCATCTTGCTGAGATCGGTGCGCGTGGCGTAGCCCCAGATGCTCATGGCGGCGAAAGTGCCGGCGGTGATGAAGAACACGCGGACGATGCTTTCGCCCGTGTAGATCTGGAAGATGTTCATCATGCTGGCGCCCATCGTGGCGGCGAACGCCCAGAAGATGGCTTTGGCCGCGGTGGCGGACAGGCGTTCCACGCCGAAGCTGAGCACCATCACGAAGGCCAAGGGCGCGAACATGGCAATGTAGGCGAGTGCTCCGGGCTGGTGGATCAGGCCGCGGGGGGTTTGGACCAGCGGGTAGAACGCTTCGCGCAGATACGTGTTGCAGCCAAGAGCGACGATGCCGGTGAGCAGCAGGCCCGAGGCCATCCAGTTATAGACGCGCAGCATGTAGGCGCGCAGGCCCGCATCGAGCGCCGCCGCGGAGGAGGCGGCACCGCCGGCGCCGGGGTAGGTCCGAAAATCGGGCGTGTAAGCCATTGATGGTTTTTCCTTGAGCAAGGGGAGAACAGCGGTGGGAACATAGCACATATTCCCGCTTTATATATTTCGTTCAAAGACGGTTTCTGTTCAAGCGCCAGGCGGATTAAACCGCTGAAATATTGCTGCTTCGTGATCAGTCATCGCGAAGCAACGGCGCCACCTTCACCCGCAGTGCCGCTTCCGTGCCGGCGTAGCCGAACAGCAGCATAAGCGCCATGCAGCCCAGGATGGTCAGCGCCAGCGTGCCGGGCAGGAAGGCCCAGTCCGTCGCCATCACGAAGTGGACGACACCGTAGCTGGAGGCCGTACCGATCAGGGCCGCGATGACGCCCGCCACCAATCCCAGCACGCCGAACTCGACCAGCCACGCCGCGCGGATCTGGCTGCGGGAGGCACCGAGGCTTTTGAGAATGACCGCCTCGCCGATGCGCCGGCGCTGGCCCGAGGCCACGGCACCCCCCAGCACCAACGTGCCGGCGATCAAGGTGAGCGAGCCGGTGGCGGCCAAGGCGGTGCCAAGCTGGCCGAAGATGGCGCCAACGGCCGCCAGCACGTCCGCCACGCGGATGCCGGACACGTTCGGCAACGCGTCTGTCACCGCGCGCAGGAGGCGGCCCTGCGATTCTTCAGACGTACGCACGGTGGCGATATGCGTGTGCGGCGCGCGGTCCAGCAGGCCGGGGCTGGCCACCATGGTGAAGTTGATGCCCATCGAGCGCCAGGCAATGTCGCGCAGGCTGGCCACCTTGAAGTCGATGTCGCGGCCGAGCACGCTCAGCCGGATCACGTCTCCGACCTTCACGCCCCAGCCGCGCGCGAGATTGGCGTCGAACGAGACCAAGGGTGCGCCGGTGTAGTCCGGCACCCACCATTGCCCTGCGACAAGGCGGGTGCCCTCGGGCGGACGGGCCGAATAGGTGAGCCCACGATCACCGCGCAATGCCCAGGCGGTCTCGGGTGACGCCTTCACCTGGTCGACGGGCACGCCGCCCACCGCCACCACGCGGGCGCGCAGGCTGGGAACCTCCTCCATGCCGGTGACGCCCTTTTCCTGGGCGAGCACATTGCGAAATTCGTCCATCTGGTTGTTCTGGATGTCGACAAAGAAGAAGCTGGGGGCGTTGGCGGGGAGCTGTTCCATCACCTGTCGCTGGACGTTGCCCTGGATGAGGGCCACGGCGGCCAGGGTGGACAGGCCGAGGCCAATCGAGACCAGCATCAAGGGCGCGGAGGTTCCAGGGCGATAGAGGTTGGAGAGCCCAAGCCGGGCCCAGGGCAGGCCGGGGGCCTTGATGCGGGCGGCGACACGCATCAGCACGAAGGCGCCGGCGCGAAACAGCGCCAGGGTGGCGAAGGCGGCACCGCAGAAGCCGAGGGCGAATTTCCATTCGGCGGTGGTGGCGACCGTCAGCGCCACCAAGGCTCCCACCAGCAAGACGGTGGATATCACCAGCCAGGGGCGCGGCTTCGCGGCATCAGGGGCCAGGCTGTCACGAAACAGCGCCCCGCCGGAGATGCGCATCGCGCGGGCCAGCGGCCATAGGGCAAAGCTCGCGGCGGTGAGCGCGCCGAAGGCGGCCGCGATAGACAGGGGGCGGAGGAAGAAGCCCGACACCGGCGGCACCGGCAAGACGCCGCCCAGCAACGACGACACCGCCATCGGCAGCAGGCCGCCGGCCAGGAGGCCGATGGCGATGCCTGCCACCGAAAGCGCTCCCACCTGCAGGGCGGAGCTTGCAAACACCAGCGAGGGCGAGGCGCCCAGGCAGCGCAGCGTGGCGATGCTGCGGGCACGGGCCTGCAACCAGGCGCGCACGCCGTTCGCCACGCCGATGCCGCCGACGAGAAGCGAGGTCAGCCCCACCAGGGTCATGAACAGGCTGGTGCGTTCCAGGAACTGCGTGACCTGGGGGGCGGCGTTGGAGCGATCGCGGATGCGCCAGCCGGCCGCCGGAAAGTCTCGCCGCAGGGCTGCGATCTCGGCGTTGACGTCGGTGCCGGCAGGAAAGGCGGCGCGAAGCTGGTGTTCCACGATGGCGCCGGGCTGGATGAGGCCGGTGGCCGGAAGATCGTCCAGCCGCATCAGCACGCGCGGGCCGAGCAGCGAGGGGGTGGAGACGCGATCCGGCTCGTCCACCAATGTGGCGGCCAGGGAAAAACTGGCCCGGCCGACCTGCATCTTGTCGCCGATGGCTGAGTGCAGGCGGTCGAGCACCAGTGGCTCGGCGGCGATCCCGCCAGGCGGAAGCGGGCCAAGCTGGAGCGGGCCGGCGGGGGCGAAGCTGGCGTTACCGACCAGCGGCCAGGCGGCGTCGACCGCCTTCAGTTCGACCAGCAGCCGTTCGCCCGAGGCGGCGACGAGCATCGAGCGCATGGTGGTGACATCGGAGATCCGTGCGTTGTGGGCGCGCAGCCAGGTTCGCAACTCGAGGGGCAAGGCCTGGGCGCCGCCCTGGACGCTGATATCACCACCCAGGATGCGGGCGCCATTGCGGGCGAGCCCCTGGTCGATGCCGGCCCGCAGGCTGCCGACGCCGGCGATTGCGGCCACGCCGAGGGCCAGGCAGGCCAGCACGATACGCAGACCGCGCACGCCGCCGCGCAGTTCGCGCCATGCCAGCACGAAGGCCATGCGCATTACGCGATCCTGCCGTCGGCGATGGAGATCGTGCGGTCGCAGCGGGCGGCCAAGGCCGGATCGTGGGTGATCAGCATCAGCGTGGTGCCGTATTCGGCGCGCAGGTTGAACAGCAGGTCCATCACCGCCTCGCCGGTGGCGCGGTCGAGGTTGCCGGTGGGCTCGTCGGCCAGCAGGAGGCGCGGGCGGGCGGCGAAGGCACGGGCCAAGGCCACGCGCTGCTGCTCGCCGCCGGAGAGCATGCCGGGCAGATGGGTGAGGCGGTGGCCGAGGCCCACGGCGCGCAGGCTGGCCTCGGCGCGGCCCATAGCGTTTTTGTCACCTGCCAACTCCAGCGGGATCGCCACATTCTCCAATGCGGTCATGCTTGAGATCAGATGAAAGGCCTGGAACACGATGCCCACATCGCGCCTGCGCAACGCCGATAATGCGTCTTCGGAGAGGCCTGTCAGTTCCTGGCTGGCGAGCATCACCGAGCCGGAGGTTGGGCGTTCCAAGCCGGCGAGCACCATCAGCAGGCTGGTTTTGCCGGAGCCAGACGGGCCGACGACGCCCACTGCCTCGCTTTGGCGGACCGTGAGGTCGATGCCGCGCAGGATGTTGACCGGGCCTGCGGCGGAGGGCACCGTGAGCGTGAGATCGTGGACCGCGATGAGCGCTGTGCGCTGGTCTGCGGAGGGAATTTTGGCCGGAGGCGTGATGAATACGTCCATGGCCAACGGATATGGCCTTTTAACCGTATTGCGCAAAGCGGCAGCGGGGCTGTGTTGCAGTCTTTTCATCATGATGCCGGCGGTGGCGCCGGCGATGGCTGCAAAACCTCGGGTTCTCGTGCTCGGGGATTCGCTGGCGGCCGGGTATGGGCTGGCTGTGACGGACGGATTTCAGGCGAAATTGGCGGCGGCGTTTCCGGATGCTTCATTCGTTGACGCCGCCGTTTCGGGTGACACCACCGCCGGCGGACTTGCGCGGCTGGATTGGTCGCTGGCGGATGGGGCGGATGCCGCGATCGTGGAACTGGGTGGGAATGACGGGCTGCGGGGGATCGATCCACGCAATACCAACGCCAATCTGACCGCGATTCTGGATGCGCTGGAAAAGCGAAAGATTCCGGTGCTGCTGTCGGGCATGTATGCGCCGCCCAATTTGGGCGATGCGTATCAGTCAGAGTTTCGGGCGGTGTTCGACAAGTTGGGCGCGCGGCCGGGGGTGGTTTATGACCCATTTTTTCTGGAGGGCGTGGCGGGGGATCCGACATTGAACCAGGCGGATCGGATCCACCCCAATCCGGAGGGGGTGAAGCGGGTGATTGCGCGGATCTCGCCGAAGGTGGTGGAGCTGCTGGGCAAGGTTGGGGGCAGATGAGGTTGTTCGTGGGGCTTGTTCTGCCCTGGGAGCTTCGCGCGCGATTGTCCGAACTGTGCACGGGGCTGCCTGGGGCGCGTTGGGTGCCGCCGGAGAATTTTCATCTGACGTTGCGGTTTTTGGGCGAGGTGGCGCCGAACCAGGCGGAGGATATCGACCTGGCGTTGGCGGCGCTGCGCGGGCGCAAGGTTTTGCTGGAGCTGAGCGGCGTTGGCACCGTCAATCGCGCCGGGCGGGAGGTTGCGGTGTGGGCGGGTGTGGCGCGCAACCCGGGGTTGGAGCATCTGCAGGCCAAAGTGGAAACGGCGATGCAGCGGGCAGGGCTGACGCCGGAGAAGCGTCGGTTTATGCCGCATGTGACGTTGGCGCGGCTGGACAATGTGGTGGAGGCCAAGCTGGCCGCCTATCTGCAGGCCCACAACCTGTTTCGGTTTGGGCCGGTGGAGATCGACCATTTGACGTTGTTCAGCTCGCAGCTTGGCAAGGAGGCCTCGGTTTATACGGCGGAGGTTCACTATTCCCTCACGTGACATCGACGACGTGGTGGCGGAGGCACGGGCCTGCACGCTGTGCGCCCATCGCCTGCCATTGGGGCCGCGGCCGATCCTGAGGGCTTCTGTGACGGCGCGGATTTTGATCATCAGCCAGGCGCCGGGGACGAAGGCGCATCTGTCGGGCGTGCCGTTCAATGACGCGTCGGGCGTGCGTCTGCGGGCGTGGCTGGGGATGGACGATGCCACTTTTTATGATGACAACCTGGTGGCCATCCTGCCGATGGGCCTGTGCTATCCTGGCGTGCTGCCAAAGGGGGGTGACAAGCCACCGATGGCGGTGTGTGCGCCGGCCTGGCACCCGAGAGTGCTTCCATTGTTGGCGGGGGTGCGACTGACGTTGCTGGTGGGCGGATATGCGCAGGCGGCCTATTTGGGCCGCGGGGCGATGACGGCTCGGGTGCAGAACTTTGCGGATCATCTGCCGCGGTTTATGCCGCTGCCGCATCCGTCCTGGCGGACGGTGGGGTGGGAGAAGCGGAATCCTTGGTTTGGGAAGGTGTTTTTGCCGCAGTTGCGGGTTCGGGTGGCGGATGTGTTGGTATAGTTGCCACATGTCCGTGGCATCAGATCATGATGCGTTTGGGTTGCTTCACCCAAGCGCATGAACATGATCGATAAAACATAGTTGAGAGCGCGATGATTTTGACTCTACTCAAAATCATCGCGCTCTAACTTGTCGCGTGTGGGACCTCCGACGATGCGGCATTTGCTGTCGGCCGTAAAACCCTGGTGGTTAAGATCTGAGGGAAGAGTCCTCAGATCTTAACCACTAGCCTTTGATATTGTGGGCCAAATTCCCTGACGCTCCGGTAGAAAGCGTCAGGTTTGGACCACTAGCGGCTGTAAAATTCAAATGTCGGGTTGCGACCCAACGCAACACCTCAGCACGCTTTGACTGGACGGTTGCCGTGGCTTTCCTGCGGGACACCGCGTTCGAGGGACATGTGGGAGTGAACACCGATCCAGCGTCCGTCTGGCTGGCGGGCCAGGGTGATGGTGGCGCGGCCTGGGCGGGCGAAGCTGGTGGCGTCGGGGTGAAAACCTGTGCTGGTCCACGGGGCGATGGCGATGGCCATGGCGGCGTCGGGGCTGGCGAGGATTTCTGTGTTGGACAGATCGAACGAGAAATCTTCGGTGCGGGGCCACACGTTGTCCCATTGGGTGCGGGTCCAGGCGGTGAGGCCGCGGACCAGCTCCTGGTGGGTGCCGAAGATGATGATGTCGGGATGCCAGAACGGGCGGGCGGCGGCGTAGTCGACGTCGCGGACGCAGGCGGCGAAGCCGACGAGCCAGTCGTGGATCTCGGCGGTGGTGGTGGGATCGGCTGCGGGGAGGGCGAGGGGTGCGACGGGCACGGCGGGTCTCCCTTTGGGGGTTCGGTCTGTCGCGTCGTGGACATCTTACGCGGCGGGTCTGGCGGTGCAATGCGTGTTCGCGCGCTCAGCCCGCCACGGCGCCCGCCACGTTGATAGCGGTCCCGCGCCATGCTAGGCCCGACGGATGCTGCCGTCACTGATGCCGCGCGTGGCCGTTTTGAACGGTCCGAACATGAATATGCTGGGGTTGCGCCAGCCGCAGCTGTACGGGCGTGCCACGCTGGATGATCTTGAGGCGATTTGCGCCGAGACGGCCGAGCAGCTGAGCCTGGCGATCGATTTCCGGCAGACCAATTCCGAGGGCGAGCTGATTTCCTGGGTGCAGGAATGTCGGGGCCAGTCGGCCGGCATCATCATCAACCCCGCCGGCTATTTCGGCTCGGTTGCCTTGCTGGATGCGCTGCTTGCGGTGGCGTTGCCTACCATCGAGGTTCATATCACCAACATGGCCCGGCGGGAGGAATTCCGTCACAACAGCCTGGTGTCGAGGGCGGCCGTGGGGGTGATCTCGGGGTTTGGGGTGGGCGGCTACCGGCTGGCCTTGATTGCCATGGCCGATCTTTTGGAGGAAGCCGCGTGAGCAGCATGTCGTTCGATCCTGAGGCCGTGCGCGCCTTGGCCAATATTCTGGCCGATACCGGGCTGACCGAGATCGAGATCGAGGGCAAGGAAGGCCGCATTCGCGTGGTGCGTGCGCCGGCTCAGGTGATTCAGGCGGCGGCGATGACGGTGCCGGTCATGGAGGCTGCGGTGGCACAGGCTGCCGCAGCCGCTGCACCTGCGGCGGCGGAAGACCCGGCGAAGCATCCGGGCGCGGTGCTGAGCCCGATGGTGGGCGTGGTGTATCTGGCGCCAGAGCCGGGGGCCGCGCCGTTCATCACGGTGGGGCAGAGCGTGGCGGCGGGGCAGACCTTGCTGCTGATCGAGGCGATGAAGACGTTCAATCAGATCAAGGCGACAAAATCCGGGATTGTGACGCGTATTCTGGTCAGCCCTGGCGCGCCCGTGGAATACGGCGAGCCGCTGTTGATTGTGGAATGAGCGCGGCGTGACCGCTCCCCGCCCCCCTGCTGCGCGCCTGTTCCAGAAGATTTTGATCGCCAATCGCGGCGAGATCGCTTTGCGCATCCAGCGCGCGTGTCGTGAGTTGGGGATTCCCACCGTGGCCGTGCATTCGACCGCCGACGCGCAGGCGATGCATGTGCGGCTGGCCGATGAAAGCGTGTGCATCGGCCCGCCCTCGGCGCGGGATTCGTACCTCAACATGGCGGCGATCCTGACGGCCGCAGCTGTGACCGGCGCCGATGCGATCCATCCCGGCTATGGGTTTTTGTCGGAGAACGCCAATTTCGCCGAAATGGTGGAGGCGCATGGGCTGAATTTCATCGGGCCGTCGTCGGCGCATATCCGGATGATGGGCGACAAGATCACGGCCAAGACCGCGATGGCGTCGTTGGGGGTGCCGTTGGTGCCGGGCTCGGACGGCGAGGTGCGCGACCTGGATGAGGCGCGCGCGGTGGCGGAGCGGATCATGTATCCGGTGCTGATCAAGGCGGCGGCCGGCGGTGGCGGGCGGGGGATGAAGGTGGCGCACGCGGCCTCGGAATTGGAGGAGGCCTGGCGTGTGGCACGCACCGAGGCGCGGACGGCGTTTGGCAACGATGCCGTTTATATTGAGAAGTATCTGGATCGTCCGCGGCATATCGAGTTGCAGGTGATGGCCGATGCGCACGGCAACGTGGTGCATTTCGGCGAGCGGGACTGCTCGTTGCAGCGCCGCCACCAGAAGCTGCTGGAGGAGGCGGGCTCGCCGGTGCTGACCGGGGCGGAGCGTGATGCGTTGGGGGCGACCGTGACGGCGGGGCTGTCCAAGCTGGGCTACCGCAATGCGGGGACGTTGGAGTTTTTGTATCAGGACGGCCAGTTCTCGTTCATCGAGATGAACACACGCCTGCAGGTGGAGCACCCGGTGACGGAGATGGTCTGCGGCGTGGATCTGGTGCGCGAGCAGATCCGCATCGCGGCCGGGGAGCCGCTTGGGTATACGCAGGCAGATATCAAATTCTCGGGCCATGCGATCGAGTGCCGAGTGACGGCCGAGGACCCTGAAACGTTCATGCCGACGCCCGGGCTGGTGAGCGTATTCCATGCGCCGGGGGGGTTGGGCGTTCGCGTCGATTCGGCGCTTTATGCGGGGTATGTGGTGCCGCCTTACTATGACAGCCTGGTGGCCAAGCTGATTGTGCATGCGCCGACGCGGCCTGAGGCGATTGCCCGGATGCGGCGCGCGCTGGCGGAGTTTGCGGTGGTGGGGATCAGCACCACGATCCCGCTGCACCAGCGGATTGTGGAAGACCCGGAGTTTCAGGCCGGGGATTATACGATCCACTGGTTGGAGAATTTTGTCGGGCGTGGGCACGGGTCGTAGCTGGCCGCCGCGCGCGCGCGACACATTGACGATCAGGGCATGTCTTTGCGGGTGCGGTCGATCACGGTGTAGGCGCCGCCCTGGTAGCGTTCGATGATTTCGTTGCCGCTGAGTTTGTCCTGGAGTTGGGCGGTATAGATGTCGGCAGTGTCCAATGGCTCCCAGCCGATCGCCTTGCGGGAGTCGTTGCCCCAGAAGGTGCGGGCGTTGGCCGATGCGCCCCAGATGAGGCAGCTGCCGGTGGCTTGGGCCAGGGTGGCGCGCTCGCACAGGCGGCAGAGATCGGCAAATGACAGATAGGTGGACAGCATGCGCGCGTCGACGGGCTCGGGCAGCGAGCTGCCGATGCGTACGTTGACGTTTTCCACGCCGTGTTTGAACCAGTACATGCGGCCCATCAGCTCGCCGTAAGCCTTGGACAGGCCGTAATAGCCGTCTGGCATCAGGGCGCAGTCGTCGTTCAGTTTTTCGGCGCGGTCGTGAAAGCCGATGGCATGGTTGGAGCTGGCGAACAGTACGCGAGCGCCCTCACGCCTAGCCGCCTCGTAGATGTTGTAGAGGCCCATGATATTCGGGGCGAGAACCTCCTCGAATGGCCGCTCCACCGAGACGCCGCCGAAATGCAGGATGGTGCCGCAGCCTTCGGCCAACAGCAGAATGTCCACGCCATTGGCGAGGTCGGTGCGGGTGAAGCTGCATCCTGCGGGCACCCGATCGGGGAATGGCGCGATGTCGGTGAGGCGAAGGGTCCAGCCGAGGGCGGCGAGGTGCTTTGTCAACTGCCGGCCGAGCGCGCCCGAGGCGCCGGTGAGCAGGACGGGTTTTTCTGGAATGTCGGACATTGAAGCCTCTCATGTTCGCGCGATCATCAACGTGGGCCAGCCTTGCGCGGATCGGCGCGGTTGGGAAGACTGGAGGGCATGGACACACTCGAAACACTTGCCGATTCGCTCGCCGCCGGCACCACCACCGCGCGGCGCCTTGTGGAGGACTGCTTTGCGCGGATCGCCGATCCCGACGGCGAGGGCGGCAGGGTTTTTCTGAGGCTGCACAGCCAGACCGCTTTGGCCTCGGCGGATGCGATGGATGCGCTGCGTCGCGCAAGGCGGGCGCCTTCGCCCTATGCGGGCATTCCGATCAGCGTGAAGGATCTGTTCGACATCAGGGGCGAGACCACCAGGGCGGGGTCGGTCATTCTGGACGATGCGCCGAAGGCCGCGGCGACGGCACCGGCGGTGGCGCGGCTGGAGTCGGCGGGGTTCATCACGCTGGGCCGCACCAACATGACGGAATTTGCCTTTTCGGGGCTTGGCATCAATCCGCATCATGGCACACCGCGCAGCCCGTGGGACCGGGCGACGGGGCGGATTCCCGGGGGCAGTTCGTCGGGGGCGGCGGTGTCGATCAGCGATGGGTTTGCCTATGCGGCGTTGGGCACCGACACCGGCGGCTCCTGTCGCGTGCCGGCGGCGATGTGTGGGGTGGTGGGGTATAAGCCGACGGCGCGGCGGGTGCCGATCGCCGGTGTGCTGCCGTTGGCGCCGAGCCTTGATTCGGTGGGCCCGCTGGCCAATTCCGTGGCGTGCTGTGCGATCATCGACGCGATCATGGCGGGGGGGACGGGCGCGCGCCCTGCCCCGATGTCTCTGGCGGGGCTGCGTCTTGCGGTGCCGACCAACATCGTGCTCGACGCGCTCGATTCTGCGGTGAGCGATGCCTTTGTGCGGGCGCTGGATGTGTTGGAGGCGGCGGGGGCCAAGCTGGTGGACGTGCTGTTTCCGGCGATGGACGAGATCGCGGTGGCGAATGCGCGGGGCGGAATCACGGCGCCGGAATCCTATGCGTGGCATCGGCCGATGATGGTGGAGCACAGCAACGGCTATGACCCGCGTATTCTCAAGCGGATTGAGCGGGGGATTGGAGTTTCGGCGGCCGATTTCCTGGACACGTTGGCGGCGCGGGCGGCGATCATGGCGCGAATGAACGCGGCGACGGCTGATTATGACGCGCTGATCATGCCGACATGCCCGTTGCTGCCGCCTTCGATCGGCTCGTTGGACGATGAGGCGGAGTATAACCGCGTTAATCAGTTGCAGTTGCGCAACACCGCGATTGGAAATTTTCTGGATCGGTGTGCGATTTCGCTGCCGTGTCAGGAGATTGGGGAGGCCCCGGTGGGGCTTATGTTGATGGGCGAGACGATGGGGGATGTGCGGTTGTTGCGGATTGCGGCGGCGGTGGAGGCGGCTTTGGCGGAGTAGGCTCACCTCAGCAGGTCGAGCACCGCGCGGGTCAGCAGGCCGTTTGGCTTTTGCAACTCGTCGAGAATGTTGAAGTGGTTGGCGCCGACCACCGGTATGAGCGGCCCTGGCCCATGCGCATCGGCGCGCCGCGCGTGCAGGCGGCGGCTGTCTTCGATCAGGGCGGGCAGTTCGTCGGTGCCGTAGGCGATGCCCATGGGCTTGGCCACGACTGGCAGGCGGAGCGGCGAGAGGTTGACCACTTCGTCATCCGTGAGGCGCAGCGCGTCGTTCAGGCCGATGTCGCGCAGCGGGCCGAGTTCGAACACGCCGGAGATGGAAAGCCCGGCGGAGACGCCCGGGTGTGAAAGCGCCATGGCCGTGAGGTGGCCGCCGGCGGAATGGCCGGCCACCACGATGGGGCCGGCGACGCCGAAATCAGGCCCACGCTCCACCAGCCAATCGAGCCCGGCGTGAATTTCCGCCACCAGTTGCGTGAGGGTGACCTGCGGCGTGAGGTTGTAGCCGATGAAGGCCGCCGACCAGCCGAGCGGGCGCACGCCCTCGGCGAGCACGCTGACCATGTCGCGGGAGCCGCGCTGCCAGTAGCCGCCGTGGATGAAGACCAGGCAGGGCGAGGTGGGCTCGGCGGCGGGAAACAGGTCCCACTTCGTGCGTTCGCCGGGGGCGTAGGCGATGTCGAGGCAGGCGGAATGGGTGGCGCGGAACAGCGACGATGCCTCGGCGCGGGCCGCCTGGATTTCGGCGGTGTTGGCGACGGCGGCGGTGTTGTTGTAGGCGAGGTCACGCTCCTGGCGCGTCAGGTAGGCCCATTCACCGTGGGGAGCGCGACGCGGGGAGAGATAGCTGCTCATGTCGGAGGCCTTTTGGCTGCGGCGGGTGCGAGACCCGTTGTCTCACGCATCAAGCTGCGCCGAAAGGGTTCGCCTGGTCGCGTTGCCCGGGCGCGGTGAAATGTCACGCTGGGGTTGCTTTGCCCTTTGGCAGCGTGATGCCGGCCAGTTCCTCCCAAAAACGAATAACGAAGGCGTCGTCTCGGCCGCCGTGGCCGGCGGCGGCGGCGGCGAGGAAGAGCTGGTGGGCGGCGGAAGCCATCGGCAGCGGGAACGTCAGAGCGCGCGCCTGGTCGAGGACAATTCCCAGGTCCTTGACGAAGATGTTGACGGAGGACAGCGGCGTGTCGTCGCCGGCGAGGATGTGGGGGACGCGGTTCTGGAACATCCAGGACGAGCCGGCGGATGTGCTGATGACGTCGAACAGGGTTTGCGGGTCGGCGCCGGCGCGGATGCCGAGTGCCATGGCTTCGGCGGCGGTGGCGATGTGGACGCCGGCGAGCAGCTGGTTGACCATTTTGACGGTGCTGCCGATGCCGGCATCGTCTCCCAGGCGCCAGATTTTGCTGGCGATGGCTTCCAGCACGGGCCCTGCGGCTTCGAAGGCGGCGGGCGAGCCTGAGGCCATCACCGTCATGGTGCCGCTGCGCGCGCCGACCGCGCCGCCGGAGACCGGGGCGTCCAGCATCAGGAAGCCGGCTTCGGTGAGGCGGGCATCGAGCGTGCGGGCGGCTTCGGGGGCGATTGTGGTGCAGCACAGGACGACGGCGCCAGGGGCGAGGCTGGGCAGGCAGCATTCTGGGCCGAACAGCACGTCGTTCGCCTGGGCGGCGTTGACCACGAAGACGATCAGGGCCTGGAGTTCGCCGGCAAGATCTGCCGCGCGGCCAACCGCGGTGCCGCCGGCTGCTTCCAGTTCCGCGCGGCCTTCGGGGCGGAGTTCGCAGCCGAACACCGTGTGGCCTGCTTTCAGCAGGTTGAGTGCAGCACCCATGCCCATCGAGCCCAGGCCGATGACGCCGACGCGCATTTTCTTGTCTTTCAAAACGTGCCGCGGAAGCGTTCGACGGCGGCGACCAAAGCGCGGCGGACGCCGGGTTCCAGCGCGGAGTGGCCGGCATCGGGGATGACCGTCAGGCGGGCCAGGGGCCAGGCGGCGGTGAGTTCGAAGGCGGAGATCGGCGGGCAGATCATGTCGTAGCGGCCTTGCACGATTTCGCCGGGGACATGGGCGATGCGGTCCATGTGGGCGAGCAGGCCGCCTTCGGGCAGGAACAGGTCGTGCTTGAAATAATGCGCTTCTATGCGTGCCAGGCCCAGAGACGAGCGGTCCTGCGCGAAGCTGGACACCGTGTCTGGGCTGGGAATCAAGGTGCTGCACGAGCCTTCGTACATGGACCATGCGCGGGCGGCGGGCATGTGCACGGAGGGGTCGGGATTGCAGAGCCGCGCCAGATAGGAATTCAGCAGGTCGTGCCGCTCCGCCGGCGGCAGGAAGCTGGTGAAGGCGGCGTGCGCCTCCGGAAAGACCGATTTCATGCCGTGGAGGAACCACTCCACCTCAGACTGGCGGCCGAGGAAGACGCCGCGCAGCACCAGGCCCGCCACCCGCGCCGGGTGCGCCTGGGCGTAGGCGAGTGCGAGGGTGGAGCCCCAGGAGCCGCCGAACAGCAGCCAGCGCTCGATGCCCAGATGTTTGCGCAGGCGCTCGATATCCGCCACCAGATCAGGCGTGGTGTTCGCGTCCAGCCCGCCCAACGGACGGCTACGGCCGGCGCCGCGTTGGTCGAAAATCACCAGGCGCCAGTGGTGGGGGTCGAAGAAGCGGCGATGTACCGCGCCCGCGCCGGCACCGGGGCCGCCGTGCAGGAACAGCACCGCGGCACCCGCGGGGTTGCCGACCTGCTCCCAATACATGACATGGTGCGCCGACAACGGCAGGTGGCCGGTTTCGTAGGGGCCGATATCGGGAAAGAGGTCACCGCGGGGCATGACAGTTTCTATACGGGCACGCAGCCTTGGGGAGAAGAGCGGATGGAGCGGCTTTGGGTGGGTTTTGGTGCGATTGCAGGCGCTTCGATGGTGGCGATGGCTGCCTATGCGTCCCACGGGCTCGTGGGCATTTCTCCGAGCGTGCTGTCCGGGGTGGCAAATGCCATCCAGATGCAGGGATTTCACGCGCTGGCGCTGGTGGCCACCGGGCTGTGGGCGCGACGCGGCGGAATTCTGTCCCACCTCGCCGGCCTGGCTTTTCTTCTTGGCATCATCTTCTTCTGCGGCACGCTGTATCAGCCGATTGCGCCGGCCTGGGCGCGGGGCTTTCATTTCGGTTTCCTGGCGCCCACCGGTGGCATGCTTCTGATCGGCGGCTGGGTTCTGCTCGGCCTTTCGGCGCTGCGGCGTTGACCATTCGCGCCGCGTATTTGGCGGCCGAGGGGCTGGACGACGTGTTGGCCGAGGAACTCGCCCGCGCCGGGCGCACCATTACCGCCTGGCACGGCATGCTCGCGCTGTCCCCCGAACCCCCCGCCCCCTCTGCCTGGGCGCTCGATGTGTGGACCGACCCGCGTGAGATCCAGACGCCTTCCGTCAAATCCGCGTCCGACGCGTTGCGGGGGATGCAGCGCAACTGGACCAGCCACAACGTGGATTTTCATCGGCGCATGGCGCTGATCACCGAACGGCTGCCGCCGGTGAAGGCGCGGGAGCTTGTGTTCCCCGAGCCCGCCCCCACCAGCCATCTCGGCGTTTATACACTGCTGGCGCCGGACCGCATGCTCGCCAGCCCCACCAAATCGAGCCCGTTCGTGGGGGGCGCTCCGCGGTTCGTGGAAGACCATATCGGGCCGCCTTCCCGCGCGTATCTCAAATTTTACGAGATCTGCACCCGCATCGGCGCTTGGCCCCAACCGGGCGATACCTGTATCGACCTCGGCGCGTCGCCCGGCGGTTGGACCTGGGCGATTGCGAAACTCGGCGCTGACGTCACCGCGATCGACCGCGCTCCCCTGGCCGACAGGGTGGCCGGAATGCCAGGGGTCACCCAGCGCCAGGGTAGTGCGTTTTCAATCGCCCCCGAGCCGGTGGATTGGCTGTTCAGCGATATCATCGCGTATCCGGCGCCACTGTTGGAG
>JBBROR010000013.1:0-27900 GCA_038229175.1 Acetobacterales bacterium
GCACACGCCGCAATCGATGCATTCGTCAGGATGGATAACCAACATATTGTCGCCGACGTAGAAGCAGTCCACGGGGCAGACCTCCACGCAGTCCATGTATTTGCACTTGATGCAGCTCTCGGTGACCACGTAGGTCATCGCATACTCCTGACGTCTCGGTGAGTTCAACTTCCCGCATATGCCGTCATATCCGGGGTAGCGCAAGGCTGCTCTGGCGAAACGATCTTCTGATACAGCGTTTGCGCCTCGGGTGCCGGGCCCCGTCGTTCGGCCAGCGCGAGAACCTCGATGACCAGCACATCTCCGCGCAACGGCAGGGTGACGATATCGCCGACCCGCAGCCGAGCATGTGCCTTTTCAGTGGGTTGGCGGTTGATCCGCAGAAACCCCTCCGCCACAAGCCGGGCGCAGTCGGAGCGATGTTTCATGAAGCGGGCGCACCACAGCCATTTGTCGAGCCGCTGCCAGTCCTGGTCCTCGCCGCCGCTCAACGCCGCAACGCCGCCAGGGCGGCGAATGGGCCTTCTGTGATAGGCACCGGCTGGACTGCCATTGAATCGGTGCGTTTGCGGCGGATCGGCGAGAGCATGGGGGGGGCGAGTGGGCCGTATTCGGCTTCGCCCAATGCGATGGCGGGGTTCACGCGCAGCCCAAGGGCCCGCAGCACCACGCAGAGTTGATCGGCACGGACGGACAGGCGCTGGGCGAGATCGGGTGGCACCGGCACCGGGCGGCCGCGGGCTGCGAAGTTCAGTTCGGCGGCGATGCGTTCGGCGATGTCGAGGCGCAGAACGACGGGGCCGCAATCGACCCAGCCGATGGCGGCGGCAAAACCGTCCGGCCAGGATTGCGGGGGGATTGCGATCGCGCTGGGCGATGGCAATTCCGGCATCGGCAGGTTGCGGCCCAACGCCCACAGAGCGGCGCGCACGACACGGGCGCGAGGCTTCAACAACGCAGGCAGAAAGAGTGAGAAGCGGCCGGCGCGGACATCCAGCGCCTTCAGGCGGCCGCGAAGTGCTGGGGGAATGTCGTCCTCTGTGGCGCCGGGAACCACGCCGAGACCTTCGATCAGGCGGTGCAGCGGGCCTCGCAGGGCGCCATCGCGTTCGGCCATGGCGGCGGCGGCGAACAGGGGTGTGAGCGCATCGTGGACATGCTGGTCGAGGTAGCGTTGCAGCCGCTTGCGAACACGCTCGCGCTGGGCGCCGTCGAGGAATTCGCTGGCGGTGATCTCCACGGCGGGGCGGATGATGCTTGCGCCGGGGCGCAGGCGCGCGACAGCCGCGCCCTCCCAGGCGATGCGTTGGCTGGGCAGCCAGGCGAAAGCCGAATCCTCGGCGGCTTCGAGCCTTGCGACGCGGCGGGGCATTTCGGTGATCAACGCGCGACGCGCGGCGCGGATCACCAAACGACGTTCGTCGCCCACCGAATTCGGGTCGGGGACAAAGTCAAAACCCTCGACATGGCCCACCGGGTGGCCTTCGACCACCACCTCGCCCCGTCGGGTGACGGCCGATAAAAGATCGTCCGCTTCGCTGGCTTCCAGCTTGCGCATCAGATGGGCGGCACGGCGGTCGACGAAGCGGGCGGTGAGGCGTTCGTGCAGGGCGTCGCTGAGCAAGTCTTCCACGGCGCGGGCGCGGCCTTGCCAGTGGGCGGCGTCGGGCACCCAATCGGCGCGGGCCGTGATGTAGCTCCAGACCCGCATGGAGGCGAGGCGCTGCATCAGCGTGTCGATATCGCCGTCGGCGCGGGCCAGCGCCTGGATCTGGGCGGCGATCCAGTCGGTGGGCAGTTTCTTGTCGGTCGCGATATGGCCGAAGACGCGGGCGCACAGGCGGGTGTGGCTGTCGTCTGTGATTTTGCGGAAATCCGGGATCTGGCACGCTTCCCACAACAGTTTCAGGCGGGACCGGCTGCGGGCCATGCCGCGGATCTCGGTCTCGCGGGCGAGGTGGCCGAGGGTTTCGAGGTCTGCCGCGTCGTTGCCGCGCACCAGGCCCTGGAGGTGGGAGGGGGTTTGCAGGCTGGCGAGCAACCTGTCGATATGGCTGAAATCGAGGTTGTTGTTGCGCCAGAAAATTTGTTCGAGCGGCCGGAAGCTGTGGCCTTCCACGGCGCGCACCATCTCGTCCTCGATGGGCGGGCAGTCACCGGTGGAGCCGAACGTGCCGTCTCGCATCCCGCGGCCGGCTCTGCCGGCGATCTGGGCCACTTCGGAGGCGGTAAGCAGGCGGGGGCGATGGCCGTCGAACTTGGACATGCGGGCGAAGGCCACGTGGTCCACATCCATGTTCAGGCCCATGCCGATGGCGTCCGTCGCCACCAGGAAATCGACCTCCTTTTCCTGATACAGCGCCACCTGGGCGTTGCGGGTGCGCGGGCTGAGGCGGCCCATCACGACGGCGCAGCCGCCCCGCCTGCGGCGGATCATTTCTGCGATGGCGTAGACTTCGGCGGCGCTGAAGGCCACCACGGCGGAACGTGGGGGCAGGCGGACCAGCTTGGCGGCGCCGGCATGGGTGAGTTGCGACAGGCGCGGGCGCGTTTCAATCTGCACGTCAGGGATAAGTCGTTGCATCAAGGGGCGGATGGTCTCCGCACCCATGAACATGGTTTCAACCAGGCCGCGTGCGTGTAGCAGGCGTTCTGTGAAGACGTGCCCGCGGTCGGGGTCGGCGCATAGTTGGATTTCGTCCACCGCTACGAACTCGGCGTGCCGATCGAGCGGCATGGCCTCCACCGTGCAGGAAAACCAGCGGGCGCCGGGGGGAATGATCTTCTCTTCGCCGGTGATCAGTGCCACGTTCCCCACGCCCTTTTTGGCCACCATGCGATCGTAATTCTCGCGCGCCAGCAGCCTGAGTGGAAACCCGATGATCCCGGAGGAGTGCGCGAGCAGGCGCTCGATCGCCAAATGGGTCTTGCCCGTATTGGTGGGACCCAGAACCGCCTTCACCCGATATGCGAAGTCCGACATGGCCTTAAGTCTGGATGCTGCAACGCGGAATGCAAGAGGATTGGTGTTTCAGGACAATGACTGCGTTGAACTCCAACGCGCTAGAGATCATATGCGGCGCGCATTGAAGGAGATCCCCATGAGCGACTCGACTGGCGACTCGACGGTTGAAAAGCATGATTTTGGCGCCGAGGTCGGCCGCCTGCTCGATTTGGTGGTGCATGCACTGTATTCCGAGCGCGAGATCTTTCTGCGCGAGCTGGTGGCGAACGCGGCCGATGCCACGGATCGCCGGCGTTTCGAGGCGCTGACCCAGCCGGCGCTGGCGTTGCCGGAGACGCCGTCCGTGCGGATTGTGCCCGACAAGGCGGCGCGCACGCTGACCATCACCGACCACGGCATCGGCATGACGCATGACGAAATGATGTCCAACCTCGGCACCATTGCCCGGTCCGGCACCAAGGCGTTCAGCGAAAGCCTGGAGGCGGCGGAGGCTTCGGACAAGCCGAGTTTGATCGGCCAGTTCGGCGTGGGCTTCTATTCGGCGTTCATGGTGGCCGACACGGTGGAAGTGACATCGAAAAAGGCTGGGACGGATGTGGCGTGGCTGTGGTCGAGTGAGGGGCGCGGGCAGTTCACGCTCGGGCCGGCGACGCGCGACGACGCCGGGACGACCATCGTGCTGCATATGAAGGCGGATGCGGACGAGTATCTGGAGCCGATGCGCATCGAGACGGTGGTGCGCAAATGGGCCGACAACATCACCATCCCCGTGATGGTGGCCGGCGAGGGCGAGGCCGAGGACACCAAGGCCAACGAGGGCACGGCCCTTTGGGCGCGCGCGAAGTCCGAGGTCACGGAGGAGCAATACTCCGAATTCTACCGGCAGGTGGCGCATGCCTGGGACAAGCCGTGGGCAACCATTCATTGGCGGGCCGAGGGGCAGATCGAGTTCCAGGCCTTGCTGTTCATCCCCGGCATGAAGCCGTTCGACGCCGTGGAGGGCGAGCGGACCTCGAAGGTGCGGCTGCATGTGCGGCGCATGTTCATCAGCGACTCGGCCGACTTGCTGCCGCCGTGGCTGCGGTTCGTACAAGGTGTGGTGGACACCGAGGACTTGCCGCTGAACGTGTCGCGCGAGATGCTCCAGGCCACGCCAGTGCTGGCACGCATCCGCAAGGCGGTGACCAACCGGGTGATGACCGAGCTCAAGACGCGGGCCAAGGACGCCGAGGAGTTCGGAAAATTCTGGGAGAATTTCGGCTCGGTGCTGAAGGAAGGCGTGTGGGAGGACAATGACCATCGTGCCGAGCTGGCACCGTTGTTGCGGTTCAAGTCGTCCACGGTCGTCGGGTTAGTGTCGTTGGCCGAGTATGTGGAGCGCATGAAGCCCGGCCAGGAGGCGATCTATTATCTGGCCGGCGACAACGCCGAGGCGCTGGCGAAATCGGCGCAGTTGGAGGGGTTTCGCGCGCGGGGGGTGGAGGTGCTGCTGCTGGAGGACCAGATCGACGCGTTCTGGCCGGAGCGGCTGTCCACATTCGAAGACAAGCCGATTCGCTCGGTGACACAGGGTGCGGTCGACCTTTCGAAGCTGGAGACACCGGCGCTGGAAGGCGAGGTGGCCGAGACCGAGGCGCTGATCGCGGCGCTGAAGATGGTGTTGGGCGGGCTTGTCTCGGACGTGCGCACCACTGATCGTCTGGTGGAAAGCTCGGTTGTGCTCGCTGCCCAGGCCGGGCCGGACCTGCAGATGCAGCGCCTGCTGAAGCGGGCCGGGCGGGACAGCTTCGGCGCCGCACCGGTGATGGAGATCAACCCGCGGCACAAGCTTATTGCAGGCCTGGTTGCCCGCCTGCAGGCGGGTGACAGCGTGGAGGAGCAGGCGCATCTGTTGTTCGACCTGGCCCGCATGCAGGACGGTGATTTGCCGAAAGATCCGGCGCTCTTTGCGCGGCGGGTGGAGACGGCGTTGATGGCAGGCTTCTGAGCCAGCGCCTGCCAGGCGAAGCAACCAACGAGCCCAGGCTGGGGATTTCGGCCTTGGACCCTTGGTTGCTTCGTCGCATGCGGTTTTGGCGATGACGGTGGAGGCTTTTTTCCAATCCGCGAGCATTTCGTTTCTGCCAGATATTTATGTGATGCCCCCGGTTTTGAGAAATTTCAGCGCTGCCGCAATCAATGATTGGGAAGATTTCGAAGCCGTAATCTGGATTTGCTTGTCGCATTGAAACATGGCTGTCATAGACACGGGCCATGCAAAACATTTGAAAGAATGTTGAACTTCGCCGGAGCAACGTCTTCGTGACCGTTATCGCAACTACATCATCGCTGCCGATCGTCTTCGAGGCGCTTGCAGCCAAGACGGTCCATATCTGCCGGCCTGGCGGGCTGGACGCGTTTCTGGCGGGTCTTTCGTCGGCGCAGGCGGCTTTTCTCAGCGGCGCCGGCTTCTCCGGCAAGGCCCATGAACTGGTCCTGCTGCCAGACGCAAACGGCGTGGCCGCCGCGGTGCTGGGCGTTGGTCGCACTTGCACATATCTTTCGTTTGGCGATCTGCCGTATCGGCTGCCGGAAGGCGTTTGGCAGATCGAAGCGGGCGACTTCGATATGGACCAGGCTGTGCTTGGTTTCTGCCTGGGCGCCTACCGTTTTTCCATGTTCCGCCAGCCACACCGCGCGCCGGCCCGCTTGCTCACTGGCGCCGGCCACGCGGCCACGCTGTCCCAGGCTGCGAGCATCTGGATGGCGCGCGATCTGATCAACACGCCGGCCAACGTGCTGGGCCCGAACGAACTGGCGCAGGCGGCGTCTGACCTTGCGGCCTCCTGCGGCGCCAGCTTCCGCCGGATTGAGGCAGACACGCTTGCGGCGGAGTATCCCACGGTTGCGGCGGTAGGCGCCGGGTCTGAGCGGCCGCCTGTCGTTGCGGTGTTCACCTGGCAGGGCAGCACGGCGCCGGCGGATGCCAAACTGGTTTCCCTATGCGGCAAAGGCGTGGTGTTCGACACCGGTGGCTACGATCTCAAGCCATCGTCGGGCATGTTGCGCATGAAGAAGGACATGGGCGGCGCTGCCACCGTGTTGGCGCTGGCGCGGGTGATCATGGAGGCGGATCTTCCGATCCGGCTCGCGGTTCGCATCGGCTGCGTGGAGAACAGCGTGTCCGGCCGGGCGATGCGACCGCTGGACGTGCTGCGCACCCGCCGTGGCCTGACGGTGGAGATCGGCAACACCGATGCCGAAGGCCGGCTGGTGCTGTGCGATCTGCTGGCTGAGGCCAGCGACGAGCAGCCTGATCTGCTGATCGATTGCGCAACGCTCACCGGCGCCGCGCGCGTGGCGCTGGGCCCGGACCTTCCGGCGCTGTTCTGCACGGATACCGGCTGGACCGATGCGCTGGTGCAGGCCGGCCGGGATGTTGTCGACCCGGTGTGGCCGTTGCCGCTGTTCGAGGGCTACGACAGCTGGCTCGACAGTTCGGTTGCCGATTTGAACAACGTGTCTGGCAAATCGCACGCCGGTGCGATTACGGCGGCGCTTTACATGAAGCGCTTTATCACGGCCGGTCTGGAACGCGGCATGGTGTGGGCGCATTTCGACACCTACGCCTGGAATGACGCAAGCCGCCCTGGGCGACCAGAAGGCGGTGAGGCGATGGCGGTGCGGGCAATACTTTCAGCAATCACAAAAAGATTTGTCGTTTCTGAAGGAAACCAACTGACTGCCGGTGCGTAACGGTATGAGAGGTGTCCGGCGGAATGTTTTTCGCCTGGGAGCCGGTCTACCTTGTTACAGGCCGGTCCGACCTGCCTCCAAAAATATACGCTCGTTTGAGAAGGAAGAAAATAGATGGCATCCACCCCCTCGTCCGACCAACTCGTGGGCATTCTCCGCGATACCGTGGTGGCCCTTGTGCGCCGTGACGGCCCGGATTTGTCCGCACGCCAGCTTGGCGTGTTTCTGACCTGCTATCTGCAGGAAGGAGCCCATACCGTCCGTGGCCTGGCCGCGGAGCTCAACGTGTCCAAGCCTGCGATCACCCGGGCGCTCGACCGGCTCGGTGAACTTGACCTCGCGCGTCGCAAGGTCGACCCGATGGATCGTCGCAGCGTGCTGGTGCAGCGCACCCTCAAGGGCACTGCGTTCCTGCGCGATCTGCGCGGCATCATGACCGAGGCGACCGCGGTAAAGAAGCCGGTGGCTGTCGAGACCACAGGCCGCAAGTCAGCACACGGTTAACCCTCTGCACGAAGTATGAGGTGGAAGGGCGGCTCAGCCGCCCTTCACGCCTCCCGCGGTAAGTCCGGCCACGATCTCCTTCTGCATCAGCAATGTCAGCAGAAGCACTGGTGCAGTGACAAGCAGGGCCGCCGCAGCCAGCGGGCCCCAGCTTACCTGTTCGAAGGTGAGCACGTTGTAGATGGCCACGGGCAAAGTTCTGGTTGTACGCCCGGCCAGCACAACGCCGAAAATGAAGTTGTTCCAGCTGAAGATGAAGGACAGGATTGTGGCGACGGTGATCCCGGGCCGCGCCAGCGGCAACGCCACAAAGCGGAATGCTTGCCAGATGGTGGCGCCGTCGACCAGGGCGGCTTCCTCCAACTCGCTCGGCAGGCCCTCAAAGAAGCCGATCATTACCCACACCACGATCGGCACCGTGATCACCAGATGGGTGATGATGATGGGAGTGAGCGTGCCTGTAAGACCCATCCACTGAAAGATAAGGAACAGCGGGATGAGATAGGACAGGCCAGGCGTGACACGCGCGATCATGATGAGCGCGGCGGCGCGGGAGGCTTTGGACTTCGCGATGCCAAAGCCTGCGGGCACGCCGAGAAGCAAAGCGAGGCCTGTGGCTGAGAACGAGACGATAATGGAATTCCAGGCGTATCCGACGAAGTCGTTCTTCTCGAACACATCGTAAAAGTTTGCCATTGTCGGTGGGCTGGGGAGGAACACCGGCGGGAACGCCATGTTGTCCACCTCGTTCTTCAGCGCCAGGGACAGCATCCACAGGAACACGAGGATGGCCGGGGACACCAGGGCGAACACCGCAAGACCGAAGCCCACCTTGCCGGCAATGCGACCGGCGTTCACGGAATGGCCTCCTTCTGGCGGACGGAGAACAGCACCAGGCTGATCAGCATGATAACGATGAAGAACACCACCGTAATAGCGCTGGCATAGCCCATGTTGTAGTAGGCAAAGGCCGTTTGATACAGAAAGATATTCAGTGTTTCGCTGGCGGTTCCGGGGCCGCCGTTGCTGATGACGAAGATGGTGTCGAATGCCTTCAGTGCATCGATGGTGCGGATCACCAGGGCCACAACGATATGCGGCCAGACCAGCGGCAAAGTGATGTGGCGGAACATGTCCCACTCGCTCGCGCCGTCGAGTTTCGCCGCTTCGTAAGGGTCAAGCGGCAGGGAGGCGAGGCCGCCGAGCACGATCAGCATGACCAGCGGCGTCCATTGCCAGGTTTCGACCAATACCAGCGTGGGAATGACGGTGGACGCGCTGTAGCTCCATTGCGACGGTCGCAGGCCGGCCGAGGTGAGCAGGTAGTTCAACACGCCAAGCTGGGGGTGAAACATCATCGTCCAGACCAGGGCCACTGCCACCGGCGTTGCCATCATCGGCAGGATGAAGGCGGTGCGCGCGATGCCGCGAAACGGGAAGTTCTTGTGAAAGGTGACGGCGGCGGCCACGCCAAGCAGCATGGGGAAGATCACCGCCAGGGTGGTGAAATACAGGGTGCGCAGCAATGCCCATTGGAACCGATCGTCGGCGAACAGGCGGATATAGTTCTCGAAACCCACGAAGGCGGGGTCGCTGCCGATCTTCCATTCGTGGACCGACATCACAAGGGTAAAGACCCACGGCAGCACGATCACGGCGGCCACCACCACGCCAGCCGGCACCACGAAGGGCCAATACACGCGGGCATAGTTTTTCGTCGGCATTCTGGTCTTTTCGGCCGCGACCGCGAGCGTGGCGCTCATACGGATCCCCCTGGAATTATTCTTTCCGGCGAGCATACACGGTGGACGCGGAAGAACCAGCGTGACGCATGAGGTTTACGGGCCAGCGCACACCCCGCACTACGGCACCGTGATGTCCTTGACCTTGCAAAGATCTGTTGTGCGGTTTTTGGCGGTTTTGTCGGCGAAAATAACGTTGATCTCGAAATTGCAACCTTTGCCGGCGGGCTTAAGTGCCATGCTGGCATCAGGTGGGAGTGCGCCTTTTTCGAGAAGGTTACCGCCACGCGGCTCGCCCTTTGGGGTGGCATAGAGTTCGGTGATGGCCTGCTTGTTGTGGTTGGTGAGGCGAAAGCCGGCCTCTTCGGAGGGTTTTGTAGGAGCGGCCGTGGCGGCTTTGGCGGCGCCTGAGAACGCGATGTCTTCGGCATTGCAGGTGTTGACGGTTCGCCGGTCCTCACGGGTGTTGTCGGCGTAGACGACGCGGAGGTCGAACACGCAGTTGCCGTCAATCTTCCGGCGCGACGCGAAGCTGGAACCCGGGGCCACCGGACCGGCGGTGAGCCGGTTCTGGCCCCAGTTGGCATCACCCGCGGGGGTGACGAACAGCTCGCGGATCGGCTGGCTGGATTTGTTCAGCAGGGTGAAGGACGGATTCTTGTCCTGGGCGTGGGCGGGCGTTGGGACCGCGAGGGGGGCCATGAGACAGAAGGCGAAAGCGAGCTTGCGGATCATGCGACAGCCTTCCGGAGTATTGCCTGCTGTATAGCAGTCGATCGCGGCGGCTTTAAGTCACCAGGCGCCGATTTCCGCGCGGCGGGATCGAAGAAGAACATAGGCCAGCCAGATCATCTGCGGCAGCAAAAGCAGCAGCGGCAATGCCGGCTTGAACACACCGGGGGCGGCGACGAACAGGATGGCAATGAGGCCGCCGAGCGCGGTGAAACCCCAATGCAGGGCGGCGATCCAGCGTGCGTCCATGCCAGAGCGGTGGGCAAGTTGATAGAGGTGGCTGCGATGGGCCTCGGTGATGCGGTCGCCGTTGAACAGGCGGCGGACCAGGGTGAAGGCGACGTCGAACAGGATGCCGTTCAGCAGCATCGGCACCAGAAGGAGTGACATTTCGACGCTGCCGAATCGGGCGGCGGCGACGCCCAGCATGGCGAGCACAAACCCACAGAACTGGCTGCCGACGTCGCCCATGAAGATGCGGGCGTGGGGGAAGTTGAACGGCAGGAAGCCAGCAAGCCCGGCGGCGAGGGCGAGCGCGGCGAAATAGACGAACCAGCCGGCCTGCGATTGGGCGATGGCGGCGAGGAACAGGCAGGCCACCAGGCTTACGCCGGCGGCGAGGCCATCCAGCCCGTCCATGAAGTTCATCGCGTTGGTGGCAAAGATGATCCAGACCATGGTTGCCACCGGCCCCAACCAGCCCAACGCGACAGGGCCCCAGTAGGGCACCCGAATTTCGCTGACATAAAGGCCGCTGGCGATGGCGGTGGCTGCGGCGAGGATCTGGGCGGCCAGCTTGATCGAAAATGACCAGTCCCGAAGATCGTCCAGGAACGACACAACGGCGATGGCGAAGGCGGCCAGAATAACCCCGCGGAAGTAAGGCTCGGCCAGGCGGGAGAAATCGGCAAAACCATAGAGCACGGCGATGCCCAGCATGAACGCCACCACAATCCCGATACCGCCGCCCTTCGGCGTGGGGCGCGTATGGGCGCTGCGGGCGTTCGGGCGGTCCATCACGCGCGCGTCGATGGTGGCGCGCACCACAAGGGCCGACACGCCGGCAAGGCCCAGGCAGAACAACAGGTGACGCAGGAATGCCAGAAGGGTCATGTGCGCTTGATTAGCGACCTCGGGTGCGTCTGGCCACTGGAAGAGGGCGCGGTTATAGCATTGCGCATGGCGACCCATCGATCGGCCCTGCGAATCGCGTTGAATGTTGGCCTGGACGCTGCGCTGGCGGCTGCAGCCGTGCCATTGTCGCGCTGGCTGATGAATCCGCAGGGCGATCCGCTGCATCCCGCTTGGCCGATCGCCTGGGCGGTGGTGGCGCTGTTGATCGGCGGGCTGCCGTTTCGTTTGTTCACGCAATACTGGCGGTTTGCAACGATTTCCGACCTGGTGGGCGTGGCGGCGGCCAGCGTGGCGGCGACGGCTCTCTACGTGATCGGGCTGGTGGCGGGATTCGGCGTGCCGCCGCCCAGCCCGGCTTATCCGGCGCTGCACCTCATGTCGCTCGCTTTGCTGTTGGCCCTGCCGCGCGTCGGCTACCGCATGATGCAAGGCGAGCATGTCAACGATTCCTCCGCCCAACCGGTGCTGCTGGTGGGCGCGGGGGAGGGGGCTGATCTGTTCCTGACCGCGCTGGCCGCCGAAAAGGCGCCACCCTTTCACGTGGTGGGGCTTTTGTCGCTGGGCCAGGCCCAGACCGGACGACGAATCCACGGCATGCCGATTCTGGGCGCGGTGAACGAAGCGGCAGAAATTTTGGCAGGGCTGCGGGCCGAGGACCGGCTGCCAACATCGCTGGTGTTGACCGAGGCGGATATTCCCGGCCCCGTTCTCGCGGGCCTGATGCAGGCCGCCGATGCCGAGGGCCTCCGCGTGGCGCGCGCCCCCCGACCCACGGCACTGGACACCGAGGATGGCGGATCGCATCTCGATCTGCGACCGGTGGCGATTGAAGACCTGCTCAACCGCGCGCAATGGAAGCTGGACCGCGACGGCATGGCGCGGCTGGTGGCACGTAAATGCGTGCTGATCACCGGCGCCGGCGGCACCATCGGCTCCGAACTGGTGCGCCAGGTGGCAGCGCTCGCCCCCCGCCTGCTCATCCTTCTGGACAACGGCGAATACGCGCTGTGGCAGATCGAACAGGAACTGGGCCTGGTGCCCGGGGATCGCCGGGTGGTGATCGCCGATATCCGCGACGCCAGCCGCATTCAGGCCATCATGGACGAATACCGGCCCGACCTCGTCTTCCACGCCGCCGCGCTGAAACACGTGCCCATGGTGGAGGGTAACCCCACCGAGGGCTTGCTTACCAACGCTTATGGCACCCGAAACGTGGCCGATGCGGCGCGGGCATCCGGCGTACAGGCGATGGTGCTGATCTCCACCGACAAGGCGGTGAACCCCACCAGCGTGATGGGTGCCGCAAAGCGCCTGGCCGAGATGTATTGCCAGTCGCTGGATATCGACGCGCGCGCCAACCTCGACCAGCCAAATCTCAACCACCAGCGCGCGGGCATGCGCTGCATCACGGTGCGCTTCGGAAACGTGCTCGGCAGCACCGGCTCTGTCGTGCCGCTGTTTCAACGCCAACTGGCCCGCGGTGGGCCGCTGACCGTGACACACCCCGAAATGGAACGCTACTTCATGACGGTGCGCGAAGCCGTGGGCCTCGTGCTGCAGGCCAGCGTCGTCGGCTGCGACCGCCACATCAGCGACGGCGGCATCTTCGTCCTCGACATGGGCGAGCCGGTCAAGATCGTCGATCTCGCCACCCAGATGATCCGCCTTGCCGGCCTCCGCCCAGGCGTCGATATCAAGGTGGTCTTCACCGGCCTGCGCCCCGGCGAGAAACTGTTCGAAGAGATGTTCCATGGCCGCGAACCACCACGGCCCACCGATTTCCCCGGCCTGCTGATGGCCACTCCCCGCACCGCCGACCCCGCCATCGTCGGCCGCGCGATAGACGAGATCGCCGCCGCCTGCCGCGCCGGCCAAGAAGACGCGGCTCTTGCCATGCTCGGCCGCGTGGTGCCCGAATTCGATCACAACGCCGATGGCAGCGCCGGCCTGGCGCGTGGCTGACAGGACCCCGACATGAACTCCGACAAGACTGGCCTTCGCCCCATTCCGTTCCTCGACCTCAAGGCCCAGCAGGCCCGCATCGCCGCCGACCTCAAGCCGCGCATCGATGCCGTGCTGGCGCATTGCCAGTTTATTCTTGGCCCTGAAGTCGTCGAGCTCGAACAAAAGCTCGCGGCGTTCTGCGGCGCCAAGCATTGCGTCTCCGTCTCGTCCGGCACCGACGCCCTGCAGATCGCCATGATGGCCGAGGAAATCGGGCGCGGAGACGCGGTGTTCCTGCCCGCCTTCACCTACACCTCCACCGCCGAGGTGCCGCTGGTCCTCGGCGCCACCCCCGTCTTCGTGGACATCGACCCGCACACCTTCCAGATCGATGTCGAGCACCTGCAGGAACGCATTGCCGCCATCCGCGCCGAGGGCAAACTCCGCCCCCGGGCCATCATCGGCGTTGACCTGTTCGGCCAACCGGCGGACTGGCCAGCCATCTCCGAAATCGCCCATCGCGAACGGCTTTTTACCCTCGACGACTGTGCCCAGGCGTTCGGCGCCCTCCACCACGGCCGTAGGCTGGGGTCCTCGGCCGATTGCACCGCCACCAGCTTCTTTCCCTCCAAACCGTTCGGCGCCTATGGCGACGGCGGCGCGCTGTTCACCGAGAGCGACGACCGCGCCGCGCTGTATCGCTCCTTGCGCACCCACGGCGAAGGCCCCACGCGCTACGAGGTGTTGCGCACCGGCATGAACGGAAGGCTGGACACGCTGCAGGCCGCCGTTCTGCTCAGCAAACTCACTGTCTTCGAGGAAGAACTCGAAACCCGTGCCCGCATCGCCGCCGTGTATGACGGAAGGCTCGGCAACGCCGTCATCACCCCCGCCCGCGTGCCCGATAGCGTTAGTGCCTGGGCCATCTACGCCATCGTCCTGCCAGACGGCGCGGCCCGAGACCGCATGCAGGCCGGCCTGAAAGCGGATGGTGTGCCGAGCGCCATCTACTACCCCCGCCCCTTGCATCTGCAACCTGCCTACGCCCACGCCCACGACGGCGCCGCCTTGCCGGTCAGTGAAGATATTGCAACGCGCATCATGGCCCTTCCATTGCACCCCGACCTCACGGACCAGGACGTTTCCCGTATCTGTGATTCTGTTCTTGCCCACGCCTGAACATGCGGCGCGCCATCGCGGCCTATGCGGTTGTGGCCTGCCTGGTCCTGCTCGGCGTTGATCGTCTCTGGCCGATCTGGCCGGTGCATGCTGTAACAGGCACCTGCGCCGTGGTCGTGCTGGCCCTCGCCGGCCTGGCCGCGGTCGCCGCAAGGAGACGATGATGCGCATTCTGTTTGGTCTGATCCTCCTCTCCCCCGTCTTGCTCCTATCGACCAGCCACGCCTTCGCGTTCGACTGCACTGGCCCCCGCTTCAGTGGCCCAAAACCGCAGATCAACCTGGTGCACGTCTTCTGCGGCGAAGTCCGCAACGGCAAGCCAGACGGCTACCACACCGAAATTGTCCACCCCACGCCCACCGTCTCCGGCATCCGAGACGCCCAACCCATGCGCGGCGGCCGAGGCCTCTACAACGCCACCGTTCAATTCACCAACGGCATGACAAAATTCTCCAGCTTCTACCCACGCCAGTGCACCGAAGCCCAAATCGAGACCTCCATCCGCTACGCCGCCACCCAGCCGCGCACCCCAAAACCCAGAAGCTGGGGCTTCATCGCCCCCTCCGCCCCACCGCAGGGCGGTGCCGCCTTCTGCACCGGCACCGACGGTCATCCGTTCGTCATCCGCTACGCCACCCTCAGCCGAGGCGACATCAACACCGCTTTTCCCGACTCTGCCGCGGTCGCCCCCGAGGTCGCACAATGACATCCGATCGAAACGTGATGGCCGATTTCCTCCAAACAGACGTGCAGGACTACCGCCCCAGAATCACCGAAATACATGAAGCATTGGTGAACAAACGCCACGCCGTCTTCGTCGGCAACGCGTTTGAACTCACGCTGTCCAAAACCCAGGCCACCCTTCGCCACACAAACGGCCGCCACAACCCCACAATCCTGGCGCTCGCGGATTTCGAAGCCGCGTTCCACGCCTGGGTGGCAGCCCTGCCGAAAGCATGAAACCAGCCGCCTGAATCCGACAGGCTGCTAGAGCGTGATGATTTTGGGTAGAATCAAAATCATGACGCTCTAGCCGTTGTTTTAACGATCATGTTCATGCATTTGGGTGAAGCAACCCAAACGCATCATGATCTAGATCCTGCTGAGCCCGCCCTTCTTTCACCCCCACTCGCCTCGCCGCGTTCAACCCCGTCCCGCACAACGTCCACGCGCCCTATCTCCTTGGGCTCGACGGCAACAAGCTCGGCTTCACCCCCCAAACCCCCGGCATCCAGCAAACCCGACCACAAAACCCATCATAACGTTAACCAACCGGAACAAAATACTCACACGTCTCCCGGTTTCTCAAAACCGCTTTCCAAAACCCTGCCGGCGCGCCGCCGCAAGCACCCCCCGAGGCAACGGAATCCGCCCAAAATCAATCGGCGCCCGAGCAACTCGCACCCGCTTCACCACCGCCTCGACAGCCAAAACAACCGGCGCCAAAACCGCCCCAGGCGTCAAAACCCCAGGCGCTATCCCCAGCATCCGACACAACGGCGCCAAAACCCGCCGCGCCCGAGGCGAAGCCGAAAGCACCGCCACCATCTCAGCCTCGCCCAGCACCGTCTCGATCTGCGAGGCAAAACACCCCGCCTCATGCGGCACCAACTGCAGCAGCCACCCAAACCGAAGCGGCAATCCCCGCCCCGCCAACGGAAGCCCAACCCGCGCCCCAACCTTGCGACCGAAACTCTTACGATCCGCCACCCCAGCCAGCACCCGCTTCGCCACCGCCTGAAACAGAACCTCAATCTTACGAATCCGGCTCCAGATCAGAATAATCAAAGCTCCCGCCAACATCCCCCGAAACGAACGCGCCGCCACCGCCTTGCACAACCCATCGATGGACAGCGCGAAGCGATCGGTTGCAGAGAGTGACGGGGAGAGCATCTTGAACAAAACAAGAACATGCCGAGTGGCTAAACGCAACCACCAAATCTCTCGGAGAGCCCACTTCGCATGCCGACCCCCCAGGGGAGACGCCTACACGGTAGGTCCAACCCCACCGGCCAGCGCCTCATGCAGCACCAGCCCCTCCGACGGATCGCACGGCGCGGTCCAAGGCGACTTCGCCACCACATCGCGCGTATGCGCATACCCGGCTTCCCACCGCGTACGAATCCCGCGCGGGCTGAAATCCACGTCCTTGGTGTGGTTTTCGCCGTCCATCACCGGCGCCAGCAACTGCACCATATGCATCTGCGTCAGGCACCCGTACGCCGCCATGGCACGCACCTCCGGCGTGTCGCGCGCCTCGGGTGGGATCTGCGCTGCAAGCTCGGCCACGATGTGGCGCAACTTATGAAGCTGCTTTTGCCGGGCGATATGGGTGTGGGTGCGCGATGAATACTGCACGTCCTTCTGACGATGCATCACGTCCTGCATCGTCTGCGGCTCCGGCCCGTTCGGGTTCCAGACATGCACGGCAAACACCAGGGCACTGCGCCGCGGATTGTCGTCAAACACCGCCTCAACCGGGGTGTTGGAGAGAATACCGCCGTCCCAGTAAAGATCAGCCCCGATCCGCACCGGTGCAAACGCGGGCGGCAACGCGCCGGAGGCCATGATGTGGCGAACGTCGAACGCTGTCTCCCGGCTGTCGAAGTAATGCATCATCGCGGTGCGCACATTCGCCGCCCCCACCGTCAGGCGGCAGTCACCTTTGTTGATTAGATCAAAATCGATCAGATCGGACAGAGTTTTGCGCAGAGGTTCGGTGGAGTAATAACCAGCGTTTTCGGCCCCCAAGGGCCACTGCGCGCTGGCGAACGCTGGAAAATTGGGGCGGAAGAAGGCATCCAGCCCCCGCATCATCGTCATGGCCGTGGCCATCTGCCCCCCTATCCCCGGCAGGCCGGAGGCAAAACCCTGCAACCCGCCATATTCCACCCGCCGCCAGAATTCTGCTAGCTTTTCCAGCCGCTGTTCGGGCGGATTGCCCACGATCAACCCGGCGTTGATGGCACCGATGGACGTGCCAATCACCCAATTCGGCCGCAATCCCGCCTCGTGCAGCGCCTGATACACACCCACCTGGTAAGCCCCCAGCGCTCCGCCGCCTTGCAGCACCAGCACAATGTTGGGCGGCAAGTCAGGGCGGGCGGACGTATCGGCAACCTTGTTGGATGTCTTCGTGGTATTCATGGCAGTGGCTCCTTGATCAAGCAGGTGAAGAAGGCTGCGCAACAACGCGCAGGCCCCTGGTAAGCAGGCAGGCGATCGCCAGCATGGTCCCAACACCGGCAATACTGGCAGGCCAGCCGGAGCGGTCGAACAACTGTCCCAGCACGATGCTGCCCACCAGTCCGCCCAGGAAATAACAGGCGAGATACATCCCGCTGGCTGCCGTGCGGTCGGCTGTGGCGGCCCGGCTGACCGCACCGGTTGCCACGGCTTGCGCGAAGAAGGTGCCGATAGCCACAAGCACCATCCCCACCAGCACGCCTTGCAGGAAAGGCAGGAGCAGCAACGGCAAGCCGAGCATCGCCAGCCCCAGCCCACCCCACAGCGCCCGCTGCACGCCTACACGGGCAACCGCCGCCCCAGCCAGCGGCGTCGTGAAGATCGCAGGCAGGAACACGAAGTAAACCAAACCAACCTGCATCATCCCAAGCGACAGCGGCGCCCGCACCAGCACGAAATTCACGAACGTAAAGATACCGATGAACGAAAACAGAATGCAGAACCCGATGCCGAAGGCCGACAGCAACACCGGGTTGCGCAGATGCGCCGACCACGCCGACATCGGCATCATGCCGCCCTTCATCACCCGAGGCTCCGGCCGCATGGCCAGAAACACCAGCCCCACCCCTGCCAGGTTCAGCCCGGCAAACGCCCAAAAATTTGCCGCCAGCCCGAAATGATCGGCCACCCAAGCTGAAATAAGCCGTCCGAACAGGTTGGAAGCCACATTGCCAGTGATATAGGCAGCGAATGCGCCTTGTGCCCCGCGCCCAGGCGGCCGCTCACCCAGCCACGCCAAGGTCAGGGTGAAGGCAATCGCCATGCACACGCCCTGGGCTATCCGCAGCGCCGTGAAAACGCCAAGGCCGGGCATGGTGGAAAGCAGCAAGGTGGGAATCGCCAGCGCCGCCAGGCTGGTCAGGCTGCCCCGACGCCGGTCGATCCGCTGCCCGAATACCGCCACGCCAAGCCCGCCCGCCGCCATGCCGATGGTGCTGGCATTGACGGCCAGGCCCATCGTTGCCGGAGCCACATGGTAGGCGCCGGCGAGCGCCGGGAGAATGGCCTGGGCCGCGAACAGATCAACAACCGTCAGGAAGGCGAGGGCTGCCACCACGGCAAACCGCATCGCCGATGCGCCTGTCATAACGCCGGGTTCGGCGGCACTTTGGCTGTCGATCAAGCTTCGCCCCTGCTTTGCCAGGTCCTGCCCGCGGATCACATCATGTGATCGTCGGCAGCAGCCTTCGGGAACAGGTCGGACGACAACAGCACCACGGGCGTCTTGCCCAGGTTCTTCCACCAATGCGCCGTCGGATGCGTATCGGTGGTCGATTCACCGGCCTTGTGCATGATCGGCACCGCGCAGGTGCTGGCGTATTCAACGATCTCACCCGAGATGATATAAATGAGGGCGGGGCGATTGTCGTGGCTGTGCCAGGGCACGACGCCGCCCGGCTGCACAACAAGCTTGCGCAGACGGAACAGCCGATCGTTGATCCCGCCCGGCACCTTGGCCAGGTCGGTCGATGCCATCACCGTGTCGGTCACGCCCACGGCCTTGGCATCGCTCATCGCCTGACCGCTGCCGCTGGCAACCTGCTTGCCGGCCGGGCATCCGCCCGCGAAGGCCGCACCCGTGGTCAGAACGGCGCCCACGATGGCAGCCGCGACCAGGCGCGTGGCCCGACATGCGGCATGGTGGAATATCGTCAACGCTTCGCCCATTTTCATCTCCCGTCGATACGTCGATACGTCGCGTCGGTGCGGCGTCTGAGCTACGGTGCGGGTTTGAGGGGGCAAAGAAAAATACCGATGCGTTGTGATGTCCATGCGCGCCCGTTATCGGCGCCACAGCCGCCGCTGCAACACATCCGATCCGCCGGAGTCATGATTGCAACAGGTCATGGAAAAGCTGCCGCTGCTCTGCGCCTGCCAAAATGAATATCGCCGGAGGTTTCAAGGTCCCGAATGGAACTGAACCAGATCAAATACTTTGTTACACTCGCGGGTCTGCTGCATTTCACCAAGGCGGCCGAGGCGTGCCACGTCTCGCAGCCGGCGCTCACCAAGGCCATCCAGAAGCTGGAGGATGAACTCGGCGGGCCGCTCTTTCACCGCGAACGCAGTCGCACGCGGCTGACCGATCTCGGCCGGCTGATGCTGGTGCCGATGGAACGCATGCTCACCGCGGCGCGCGATGCCAAGCTGCAGGCCGATACGTTCCGCAAGCGGGAGGCCTCGCCGCTGCGGGTGGGCCTGGAATATTCCGTGCCCACGTCCGTGCTCACCCCCGTCCTGGCCACCTTGCGGTGGCGAACGCCGGAGTTGGAACTGTCGCTGCGCCACGGCTCGCAGACCGATCTGTGCGAACGCATGCTGGCCGGCGACCTCGACGTCGCCCTGCTGGTCGAAAGCGAAGACCTGCACGAGCGCCTGCACCGCTGGGAGATGTTCGCCGAGCACTACGTGGTGATCTTCCCCCCGGAGCATCGCTTCCGCGACCTCGATGTGGTCCATGCCAGCGACCTTGCCGAGGAGTGCCTGCTGCTGAACGAGGACAAGGACTGCCCTGTGCGCCGCTTCGCCGACGAGATCTGCGTCGGTGGTGCGAGCAGGCCGCGGCGCCGGCACTACGCCACCAGCCAGGAACAGATTTTGGAAATGGTCCAGGCCTCGCTGGGCATAACACTTGCCGGTGAGCGACTGCGAACCGCGTCCCCGTTGCTGCGCCGCACGATCACGGTCCATCCCCATCAGCGCCACGTGGTGCTGGCCTCCGTGGCCGGCCGCCAGCTCGGCCCCACGCCTGCCTTGTTCCTCAAGCTGATGCGGGCCCGCGCCTGGTCCACCGACAAGACGACGCCCGCACCGATCGGCGCAGCCGCGGCATGACCCTCAAAGCCCGGCTGGACGCCATCATGCTGCAACGCGCGGATTGGTATCAGCTTCTTCTGGCCGAATTGGCCAAGCGGCTGACCACCACGGCCTGCGAGGTCGCACTGCGCCCCGGCGACACGATGCCGGATTTCGTGCTGCCCAACGCCGAGGGCGAACTGGTGTTCTCTGACGACCTCCTGGAAAGCGGCCCGCTGGTTATCGCCTTCTATCGCGGCGGCTGGTGCCCGTTCTGCAACGCCACGCTGGCCGCCCTGCAAGAGGTTTTACCCCAGATCGAAGCCACCGGCGCCACGCTGGTCGTCCTCTCGCCTGACACCGGTGAGTATGTTGCCGCGCTGAAGCACAGGCTTGGCCTGGGCTTTCAGGTGCTGAGCGATGTCGACAACGCCACAGGCCTGCGCTTCGGCGCCGTCTATCGCGTGCCCGACGACTATCGCGCGGCGTTGCTGTCGTATGGAATGGACCTCCAGCACAGACAGGGCGACGGCGCATGGCTCCTGCCGCTGCCATCAACCTTCGTCGTGGGGCAAGACGGATCGATCCTGCATGCCAAGGCCAGCGGCGATGTCACCGACCGCACGGAACCCGACACGATCCTGACCCTGCTGCGCGCGTTGCAACGCAAGCCAGTTTCAGACAAAGCCCATGGCGTTACATAGCGGGACGCTATGAAACCGATGCGCCATCAGTATTTCACCAGCATCCGGGCCCTGGGTAGTTTTGAAGGGTCAATTCACCCAACGCAAAGGAAGTCGCCATGAACAAGCGTATTTTTCTCGCAGCCCTGGCAGCCCTCACGCTCACCGCCGCAGCGCCCGTCATAACCTTCGCGGCCTCGCCCGCCCCGGTCGTCATGGCGACAGACGCCATGCGCGCCAGCACGCTGATCGGAATGAAGGTCTACGATGAGAAGGGTGTGTCTTTCGGCACCCTCGATGATCTCGTATTCACCAATGACGGCAAGGAGCCTAGTGCCATTCTCTCGGTCGGCAGCTACCTCGGCGTCTCCAAAAAGCTGATCTCCGTTCCGCTCAGCCACGTCCATCTCGGTGCCAAGCCGATGATGGCCGGCGCCACGAAGGAATTCCTGACCGCGCAGCCTGACTTTTTATACAACAGAGGCGGCCAAAGCTGAAAAAGCTCGTGGTCCAAACCTGACGCTGACTATCCAAGCGTCAGGGGATTTGGCCTGCTGAAGAAAGTCCAATCAACCCGACTTAATCAGCACACATCGATGCTTCCTGAAGGGCTGGCGTTGGCCGGAACAGGTAGAGCTGCTTTGGCATAAACTGCGGTCGAAAGCGGACCTTCGTTGATCGCCCGAACGGGTAATCGTTTGTTGACGCTTCTCGGATAATCTCAGGTGGCCGGACCCGGTTTTAGTAAGCGCTATCGAACGGCAGATATTGCTCCAGCAGCGCAAGGTCAACTGCGCCGAGCCGATCACTTGCGGTCAATGCTTGGTGCCAGTAGGGGTAGATCAATGGCAGCTTACTAACGGCATTCAGCCGCGCCATGTCTTCGGCGGTCAACTTTACATCCACCGCCTTGAGGTTGGTCCGAAGCTGCGCTTCCGTGTTCGCGCCTATCACCACCGATGTCACTGCAGGCCGGTGCAGCAGCCAGGCCAGCGCGATCTCGGCCGCAGAAACGCTGTGCTCCTCGCCGATGCCGACGAGCAACTCGATAATGTTGTATAGGCGGTCCTCGTCGCGGATCGGCGGTTCTTTAAACCCGGCGAAGTTGCGTCCGTCTTGGGGAGCGGCCTGGCCTCGGCGATATTGGCCGGAAAGCAGGCCGCCGGCGAGAGGGCTCCAGACCAAGATACCCAGACCCTGATCCAGCGAGATCGGCACGAGTTCATACTCGGCCTCGCGTGCATCAAGCGTGTAATGGATCTGTTGACTGATGAAGCGCGTGCTGCCGGCCCGATCAGCGACTCCCAGCGCTTTCATGAGCTGCCAGCCCGTGAAATTCGACATACCGATATAGCGGACCTTTCCCGATGCAACGAGAGACTCCAGCGCCGCCATGGTCTCCTCGACCGGCGTTTGGCCATCCCACTCGTGGAGTTGGTAGAGATCAATATGATCGACCCCGAGTCGCTTCAGGCTGCCGTCACAGGCATTCATCAAATGGTGGCGCGAAAGTCCAGTTTCGTTGGGGCCAGGTCCCATTGGAAAGCGGGCCTTGGTCGCCAGCAGGACCTGCCCGCGTTTTCCCTTGGTCGCCTCGCCCACCATCTCTTCGGCAAGCCCTGTTGAGTATGCGTCTGAACAATCGAGCATATTGACACCGGCATCGAGCGCAATGTCGACCATGCGTGTCGCCTCGGACTGGTTGCTATTACCAACATACTGGAACTTTCCCCCGCCACCAAAGGTCATAGTGCCAAGGATAATAGTGGAAACCTTGAGGCCGGACCGGCCAAGTAGACGATATTCCATCGTGGTCATTCCTATTTTATTCTTTCGCAGCGTCGGTCGCGTTCGCCGTCACCGCTACTTGATGATCCCGATCTTCTTACGATCGATATTGATGTAGACTGCAGTGATCAGCACCACACCCTTAATGATATTCTGAAGATAGGGATCGACACCAGCCATGTTCATGCCGTTCGAGAGAAGCGTGACGATCAGGACCCCGAGACAGGTGTTGGTGATGCTACCGAGGCCGCCTGTCAATGGCGTGCCGCCGACCACCACGGAGGCGATGACATCGAGTTCCAGACCGAAACCGAGCTGGGACGTCGCCGCCATGGTGCGCGCGCCCTGCAGCAGGCCGGCCATGCCGCACAAGGCTCCGAGCAGTACGAACATGATGATCTTGACACGCGTGACGGCGATTCCAGTCAGGATGGCCACACGCTCGCCGCCTCCGATTGCCAGAACCTCGCGACCGAAGACGGTGAACTTGAAGATGGCCCAGGTCACGACAGCAAGAACCAGACCGATTACGACCGTGTGCGGAATGCCAAAGCTGATACTGGAGTAGGCGTCAAGAAAGCCATCGTTGAGGATCTCTACTGGAGCACCCTTGGTAAAGTAGAGGACGAGACCACGGAATACGACCTGGGTTCCCAGCGTCGCAACAAAGGATGGCACCTTGCCGACTGCAACCAGCAGCCCGTTGAGGCATCCGCACATCGCGCCAACCGCGACTGCGGGGATGATCGCAAAGGGACCTAGCGTGTTTGCCGTCAGGGCCGCCACAAGCGCTGAAACGGCGACGATCGCGCCCACCGAGATGTCGATCGACCCGGCCATAATGATGAAGCTCACCCCGAGAGCAGTGACCAGGAGCACCGTACCTTGCTCCAGGACAGTCAAAAGGTTGCCGAGCGACAGGAAACGCGGCGACATGATCGTGAAGACGACAACCAGCGTCGCCAGAAAAATGGCCGGGAAGCCACGACGCAGCAGTTCGATCTGGTGACCTTTCAAGCCAATTTCACGAGCCGGGGCGGCACCGCCGGGAGAGTTTTCTTTCATTGTTTCGCTCATTGTCCTGTCTCAAATCATATGTTGCACGATGTCGTGCTCTTCGACGTTCTCAAGTGAGTGGAACTCGTGGACAATCACGCCCCGCCGAAGAACCATGAGACGGTCCGCCAAGCCGATGAGTTCGGGCATGTCCTCCGATGAGAGGAGAATGGCGAGGCCTTCGGACGCCTTCTGGCGCATGATCCGGTAGATCTCCTCGCGAGCGCCGATGTCCACGCCACGCGTTGGGTTGTTCAGCAGAAGAAGGCCGGGCACGATTGCGAGACACTTTCCCAGCACGACCTTCTGCATATTCCCGCCCGACAGCGAACTGCAGGGCGCCGCGGGCCCCGACGTGCGGATGCCAATAAGCTTGATAAGGTCGCTTGCCATCACGCGGGCGCGGGCGCTGGAAAAGAAGGGGCCATAGGCTGGCGGCTGCGCCATCACCAGGTTGTCGAGCACGCTGAATGACACGATCAGCCCCTCATTGCCGCGATCTCCCGGAAGGTGGGCAATGCCGTGTTGCCAGGCCGCACGGGGATTGATCGGGCGATAGTCCTCGCCTTCGAGTTGCAGGTGGCCGTGACGCAACGGCTCGTCCCCCACGATCCCCGCAAACAGCGCCTCCGCACCGGCGCCTTTTAGGCCGGCAAGTCCGAGGATCTCGCCTGGCCGGACTTCGAAATTGATTTCGTTCAGTTCCCGGCCGACCGCCACTTTTGTTGCGCGGAGCGCGGGGGCAGCGGCGGAGGCGGTGGTTGGCGAGCGCGGCGGATAGATACCATGCATGACATCGCGTCCAACCATAAGGCGATGGATTTCGTTCGCCTCGATGCTTGCTGCACTGCAGGATCGGACAAATTGGCCGTCCTTCAGGATCGTCAGATCGTCGGCCACGGCCAACACCTCGCTGAGGTGATGCGACACGAAGCCGATGGTCATGCCCTTTGACTTCAGCTCAGCCATGACATTCAGCACCGCGTCCACTTCCCGGTGGTCGAGATATGCTGTCGACTCGTCAAGCAAAAGAGTATTCGGATTTGACGAGATCGCGCGCGCAATCTCGATGCATTTTAACTCGCCTAGATTCAAGCGTTCTATATTGGCGGTTACAGAAATCTTTACACCAATTCGGTCAAGAGATGCCTGGGCCGCTGCAGCGATCTGCTTGCGCTTCAGCACTCCAAGCGGCCCCGCATAGCGACGAAGATCGCCGATGAAGATGTTCTCCGCGACGCTCAACGAGCGATTGATGGTGATTTCCTGATGAACCAGCGCCACACCCCGGTGCGTGGCATCGAAGGTGGAATGGGGTGCGTACGGCGAGCCGTTCAACGTCAATTCGCCACTGTCCGGACGAATGGCCCCGCCCAGCATGCGCAGGGTCGTGGACTTGCCCGCGCCGTTTTCACCAACGATGGCATGAACCGTACCTGTGCGCAGCGTGATCGGGATATCTTTGGCCGCGACGGTTTGTCCAAACCGTTTACTCAATCCAACGCCAACGAGCGTCATGGTGACCAACCGTGTCGAAGATTACGAAAAAAAGAAGCGGTGGCGTCTTAAACACCACCGCCGTTATAAAACTAGCTTATCGTTGTATCACTTAGAGTAACGAAGTACTGCAGCTCCAATAGTATCAGCGCCTGGTGCGTCCTTCTTATAGACCTTTGAGTGAGCTTTGAAATCAAAGCTTGGCTGCCCACCCGGAAAATCTGCCTCGAAGCGAGGAATATCGGCTTGCGTCATTGGCAGTAGGTTGAGCTTGAGGTTGGCTTGGCTGGCGGGGACCTTAGATCCGTTGAGGTAGTCATACATGACCAACAAGCCGATGCCGCCCTGCAGCCAATGGCCACCAATGCTGAAGAGCTGCTTTCCCGCCTTCATTGCCACAACGTTGGAGTCGTTAAGATCCATGCCTACGATGAGGACATCCTTCCCAGGCGTTTTGCCTGCGCGCTCCAACCCGGCAATCACGCCCATCGCCATCGGATCGTTCGACGCAAAAACCCCTTTGATTTCGGGATGGCCCTGGTAGAGCGACCCGAACGCTGTCTGCGCCTGGTCGCGGGTAAAATTACCATCGACCTCACCCGCGATTTTGACTTTGTCGGCGCCCACTTCCGCGATGGCCTTATCGAGACCTTTGCGGCGGTCAATCGCGACCGAGGTTCCTGGGGTTCCGTTAACGACACCGATGACCTTCTTGCCGTCCGGGCCCGGCTTAAGCGTCTCAAGCAACGCTTTGCCCATCCGATAGCCAGCGTCCAGGTCGCTCGGCCCGACAAACGCAATGTAGTTGCCGTGTTTGTCGCTCTGCGGGGCAAAATCGGGATAGGAGTCGGTGATGACAACCGGAATGTTCGCGCGCTGGGCGAACGCGATGGTAGGTGGCGCCGAGGACCAATAGCCGACCGAGATGATGCCGTCGACCTTGCGAGCAACAAGATCCTGGGTGAACTGAACCATATTATCTGGCTTATTGTCGGCGTTCAGGATGATCAGCTTCACCCCAAGTTGCTCGGCGCCTTTCTTCGTGAACGCGACATATCTGTTCCAGAACTCTGAATCCAGTGTTGGAACGATCACGCCGATCGTCGGCTGTTCAGCAGCCCTGGCTCCCGAACCCAAGGCGCCCAGCGCGACCATAGCGAACATTGCTTTACCAATAGTGCGTAACCTGATCATATCTACGTTTCTTCCCTTTATTATATTTTTTGTTTCGCGCGTCAGTCAGTCACGGGGCTCAGCGCGCACTTCCCGGGTGGATGCGAAAAATCGCCAACCCAACGATCTGCCAAGCAGGTCAAGCTCGCACGTTATAGAGATCAAATTGCCTACCAATCTCTTTGTTACGCTGATCCGGTTATGGCTGCAGTGGGCCCGAGGCAGATACTCGCGCAAGCACCTATGAACGCCGCACAGCTTTCCGAAAGCGTAAGCCTTTACAAGGGCCTCCCAATTCAGTTCACTACCTGGAACTTTAGTTTCGCTAGCAAAAACGCTACGGGTATCCAAGCCTATCGTCAATACACTTCTGCTCCCGGAGCGAGAGCACATTACAACGTCGGCCTGGGAGCACACGGAATTGTAATGTCCCAATAAGCTCTCCAAGCAGGAGGTTCAGGCGAAGCCGCTGGTGGTTAAGATCTGAGGACTCTTGCCTCAGACTTTAACCACTGGCCCTTGTTTTATCGAGCATGTTTATGCGTCTGGGTGAAGCAACCCGAACGCATCTTGATCTAAGGCCATGGGAACTGGACTCTGAAGATGATCAAGCGCTCCGATACTGCAAAAGGCTTCGTACTTTTGCCCCGGCGCTGGGTGGTCGAACGCACGGTTGCATGGCTGGGCCGATGCCGCCGCCTCGCCAAAGACTGGAATCACTCCATCAAAAAGCACCACTGCATCGGCAACCATTGCGAGCATCAAAATGCTCACACACAGAATCGCAAGACTCTCAACTCATGGGGATACTTTTCGATCAGGCACTCAGTGTCGCGTGCGAGCACAATGCGATCTGGAGCTGCTACGGGACACATTGCAGAGGTGTTCACCAACGCTACGGCGGATCGAGGGATGGCGACGATGCCGGCAGCGCCGTTAGTTACGCTGCTGTGCTGTAGACATATTGCGAAATAGCGCTCGCCGTGTCGATCGCCTGCGCTGCAAGCATCTCAACACGCCCATCCTCAAGTTGCTCCAGCGTTCCGACCGCGCTGATCGCGGCGACCACCACGCCGTCGCGATCGCGGATCGGTGCTGCGATGCAGCGGCAGTTCGGCGCCTGTTCCTCATCATCCAGCGCCCAGCCGCTTTGCCGAACAACAGCAAGATGCAGACGGAAATCCGCCGCATTCGTGACCGTTTTCGGCATCCGCTTTTCGAAGGCAAGATTCGCTATCACGATGTCCAGTCGCTCAGGCGCCAACCATGCAATCAGGCTCTTGCCGAGAGCGCTGCAATTGACAGGAAATCTCTGGCCAACATGAGATTTGACGACGATGTCTCGCGCACCCTCAACACGTGCAAGATAGACGGCATCGCTCCGCTCGAGCACACCAATGTGGCAAGTGAGTTGTACGCGCTGTGCAAAGTCGCGAAGGAACGGCAACGCGTCCCGCTGGAGGTCATGGCTCTCGTTGGCGATGCTGGCGAGTTCCAACAACTTGAGTCCCAGCCCGTAGCCCCCCAACGACCTCCGCTTGATCAGGCCAAGTTCGCACATCGTCGAAATGAGATGATGGGTAGAGCTCTTTGGCATGCCCAGCCGGTCCTGAATGCCGGTGAACCCAAGACCAGGTTCGCGCGCGAGCGCTTCCAAAAGCGCGACCGCTCTTCCGAGAGCAGGAACCTTCAAATCGTAGACCTCCCCATATTTTTCATTACAAAA
>JBBROR010000014.1:0-27583 GCA_038229175.1 Acetobacterales bacterium
GATGCAAGTCCTGACCGATGCCCAGTGGGCAAAATTTGAAGCGGCAATTACGGCTGCCAACATTCGCGGAGCCCGGCCGAGGGTGGAGGACCGTCGCACGGTCGAGGCGATCATCTGGCGTCCGGACAACGGCGCGAAATGGCGCTCGATCCCGGCCGAGTTCGGCGATTGGCACCACGCCTACTTGCGGTTTCGCCGATGGGCGGTCCGCGGGGTGTGGGATAAGATCTTGGCCCACCTGGTGGCCGCGGGGGAGCCACGACTGGCGTTTGCCTGCGTCGACGGGACGATCGCTCGTGCACATCAGAAGGCGTCCGGTGCCCGTCCAGGCAAAGATCCGTGTTGAGTCTGCGACTCATTCGCGGTGCCGCTGACCCTGGTGAAGCGCTTGGCCGTTCGCGAGGCGGTCTGGGCACCAAGATTGCGGATATGGCGTGCGACGCGAAGTCATTCCGCTCCGAGATACGCGCCATGGGGGCCATTCCGGTTGTCCCTTCACGACGCGGCGCCAAAGAACCACAGCCCTGCCCGGACTACATCTACAAACACCGCAACCTGATCGAACGCTGTTGGGCGCGCCTCAAGGAGCGCAGGGCCGTGGCCACGCGCTACGACAAGACCGCCATCTCGTATGCCGCGGGTATCGCCATCGCCGCTTCACTCGACTGTATAAAATTCCGTATCCAATAAGTAATCAAATGCGAACGGACCCTAGGACAATTCTAGACCTTAAAGATGCGACGTGTTAGTCCGACAGGCTGCTGGGGGCGTTTCCCCGGTCTATCCCTGTTTGGAGACCCGATCATGAAGATTCTCATGGTAATGACGTCGCATGACGAACTCGGTGACACCGGCGAGAAGACGGGTGTTTGGCTCGAAGAGTTCGTAGCACCTTACTACGCCTTCATTGACGCCGGCGCAAAGGTAACGCTCGCCTCGCCAAAGGGTGGCCGCCCGCCGATCGATCCGAAAAGCGACGTCGAGGCGGCCGATGATGCCATCCTCACACGCTTCCGAGGCGACGTTGAGGCCGAGCACGCACTGGACCAAACAGTGAAGCTCGAATCTGTGCCGGCTGACTACTTTGATGCCGTCTTCTATCCCGGCGGCCACGGCCCGATGTGGGACCTCGCCGAGGACAAGCACTCGATCCAGATCCTCGAAGACTTCATGAAGGCCGACAAACCAGTCGCCGCCGTCTGCCACGGCCCGGCCGCTTTCCGCCACGTCATGCTGAAGGGCAAGCCGATGCTCAAGGGCAAACGCGTCACCGGCTTCTCGAATGCCGAGGAAGAATCGGTAAAGTTGACCACGACGGTGCCGTTTCTACTTGAAGATGAGATGAAGCGTCTTGGCGCCACCTACGAAAAGGCCGAGCCCGGCGAGAGCTTCGTGGTAACGGACCGTCATCTGGTAACGGGCCAGAATCCCGCCTCGTCCCTGGCGACCGCACAAGCGCTACTAGCGCAAGTGGCCACTATCTAATTCGATCCCAACAAAATGACTTATAGCAATATCGTCTAAGTTAAGGCTGCCCATACGATAGGATTGTTCGCCAAAACAAAACAAGAAAGCCTGATGGCCTCACCTAATTGAAGCTGTCAGGCTCTAAAAGTTCGTAAAAACTCGTTCATTGATTAAAATTTCTTTGTGTCATCGGCCGTATTGATGCGAGTTTCAGGAACGAGAGTGCGTTGTGGGTTTTCCTGGGCGCGAGAGAGCAGCCGGTTGGGCGCGGGCAGCGTGTCCTGGTTTTGCCAGGCTTGGGTGTTGGGATCAGGCTGCACAATCGCCAGCCTTGTTTCGCTGCTGGCGGTTGTGGCGATCGTACGTTTGGGGTGGACCCATTCCGCGAGTTGCTGTGGGCAGGTCCCGCTGTGCCGATCGCCGGTGCGCGTGCAGAGCAATGTTTGCTGGCGACCGGAGGGTGCCGCGAACTCGCCGGCCAGCAGATCGGAGTGGCCGACGCCATGCAGGCGCAGCATCACGGCTTGCGCCAGCCCCGCCGCAGCCCTTCCGCCGCTCAGCGCTGTCATCGTGCCGGCATCGGCGCGGCCGAGCCAGACGCCCACGACGTAGTCGTGCGACCATTCCACGGTCCAGGCATCGCGATAGCCCTGCAAGGTGCCGGTCTTGAGCGCGACGGCGAATGGCAATTCGGCAGCTCCACAGCGTGGAAACGACGGCAGCCGCGCCAGCGGATCGGTAAAAAAACGACCAATCAGCCGCGCTCAATCAGCGGAGATCAAGCGCACAGGCGACGCTGTCGCACCTTCGAACCAGCCGAGTTCGGCATCCATTCCGTCTTCGGCCAAGGTTGCGTAGGCGCGCATCAGGCGGTCCAGGCTGGTTGGCAGTGCGCAGATGGCCATCGCCAGGACTTGGCGTTCGCCGGTTCCGTGCAGGTCATGCAGGTGAAGATCGCCCAGAAAGGCGAACCCATCCTGCAGCCCGATCCGACGCAGCAGATTGGTGGCTGGCACGTTGCGCGAGTTGGCTGCGGATCGATCGGCCAGTAGCCGTATTCCACCGGGATCCCGCCATCCGCGCGCGCGCTCTCATGGGCCGATAGCGTGATGAACCGACCGGTGCGATCGGTGATGAAGGCGGTGGGGAGGTGGCGGACAGGTGACAATCCTGCACCACGCAAATACTTCACACCGCGGTGACGCCGATCGCAGCCAGCCTGCACACGCGCCGCCACTGTCGCATCGGTGCTATTTCGCCACCACCACCCGCGCGCCCGCACTGCTGTCGCTGATGCCGAGCCGATAGAGCATTTCGGCCTGCGCCGGCGGTGCGGTGAAGCTGCCCGGGATCGTCGCCCGCATCCGGGTGCGCAAGGTCGTGGTGCCCGGCGGCAGCGTGAGGAATACCGCCGTCACCTCGTCGTCGCCGAAGGACGACCAGGACGGGGCGAGGCTTGGCCCGGCCGAGGGCGTGGCTTTCGCCACAGCCGTCGCCAAAGCGGGGTTCAGCAGCTCCATTCCCGCCGCCACCAGGCGCAGGGCAGACGCGGTGAGCCAGACGGAGCCACGGACATGCGGGAAAAACGCCACCAGCCCGTCATCGTCGGTGCTGAGCTTCACCGCGGCCACCGCGGCATTCACGTCGGCGGTCACGCGCCCGGCGCGGCCCGTGGCATCCATCAGCGGCGTGAACGGCAGCAGGGCAAGTTCGGCGCGGGCCAGGGCCAGGCGCTGCTCGGTGCCGCCGACCGCCGGCCGGGTCAGGGCGTTCGCACCCGCGATCAGCTTCACCACCGCTGGGTCGGACGCCAAGGTCACCGTCCGCGCAAGGCTGGCGGGCCGCGCGGGATCGGCCAGCGCCGAAAAATCCAGCCTGCCCGAAGCGTCCACGGCGAGAAGGTCTCGCCTGTGGACCACAGGCCGATCCGGCCGGATCGGCAGGTTGATCTGCACGGCGTCGCCCACGCGATCCGCATTGCGCTGCACCGTCAGGCGGATCCGCGCAGAATTGGTTCCGGCTGCCGGCTCCGGCACGCTCACGGTGAAGTCGGTGCGCGCCGGGCGCTTGCTGTCCCACGCGAAATCCCGCTCGCGCGGGCCTTCCAACGCCAGGTTCTGGGTGGCAATCGCAGCGCGGCCTGCGCCGCCGGGTCCTTCGACGCTGCGGCCGATCACGCCGGCGGTCGGCGCCGCCGCCGGGATATCCAGCCGTAGGGTCCCGCTGCCGTTCGGCAGTGCAAAGACCTCGCTGCCGAACGGGCCGATCGTGCCGCCGGCCCAGCCTTCGCCAAGCGCCTCGGATGCGCCGGCGCGAAGATAGGACGGCTGCGGCGGCGCGACGATAGGACGGCTGCGCCGTGTCGTTGTCGGGACATTGCAAGGCGCCGCCGCCATAGGCCACCACGCGGTAAACGCCAGGCTCGACATGGCCCATCAGCCGGAAATCGGCCAACGCATGGCCTTTGGACGGCGCGATCCGCCGCTGCTCCGGGGCAAGGTCGACAAGTGCCTGGCAGGCAGCTGGCATCAGCCGGGGCTTGCGATCACATCGCCGAATTTTTCGATGATGGCGCGCGCTTGATGGCCTTTGAGAAAGTCCAGGACTTGGTCGCAGCTGAATTCCGATATCTGAGCCAGACGGACGACATCCGCTGGCAGCAGGCGGCCGGTGGTCTGGCCAACCGATGGGCAGTCTTGCGTCGTTGGAAAGACAACGATGGACAGCGTCGCCGATGGCTGGTGAGGTGATCAGGCATGGACGACCTCATCGAGCCCCTCCTTCTCATTGTGATGCTCGGTGGGCTGGGCTGGGTTCTTGGCGTTGTCGGCTTCTTCAAGGCCCGGCGCGCCCTCATCGAACTGGCGGCGTTGCGCGCCATGCTCCAATATCGCCTTGCAGCGATGCCGGCCCCCACAGTCGATGCACCGCCGGTGTCGGCCCCTCTGGCGTCCATACCTGAGCTGCCCTGGGCAAGACCGCCAGACCCCGTCATGGCAGCAGGGCCGCAGGAAGACACCGTAAGGTCCCCGCCGAAGATCAGGGTGCGCGATTTCGAAGAGGTGCTGGCCGCGAAATGGGGCGTGTGGCTTGGGGCCGCTGCCCTGTTGATGTCCGGGGTGTTCCTGGTCCGCTACGCCTCCGACGAGGGCCTGCTCGGCCCCGGCGTGCGCTGCATGGGCATGGTGCTGCTTGCGGCGGTGCTGACCGGTGCGGCCGAATGGCTGCGGCGACGCAGGGCGCACGTGCCCGATCTTGCCGACTACGCACCGCAGGCCCTGGCGGCCGGGGCTGTCGGTTTTCTGCTGGGGGCCGCCTACTTGGCCGGCGTGCTCTACGAGCTGGTGCCGCCGGTGGTAGGCTTTGCGCTGATGGCGGCGGCCTCAATGGCCGGTCTTGCCCTCTCGCTGCGCCACGGCGCGCTGGTGGCTTCGGTCGGCGTCGTCGGCGGCTTCATAACGCCGCTGCTGGTGCAGACTGACGATCCCTATCTGCCGGGGCTGTTCGCCTATCTGCTGTGCCTGACAGCCGCCGCTCTCGCTGTCGTGCGGTTCACGGCCTGGACCTGGCTGGGATGGGCCACGACGATCGCAGGGGCCGCCTGGGTGGTGCTGGCGACCGTCACGCATGGCGGGGCTGATCTGTGGACGGCCGCCTTGTTCGTCCCGGTCGCAGCGCTGCTGAACCTGGCCCTGCTTCCGTCCGCCGCACTAAACCATCCGATCGGCCTTCGCCTCGCCTGGGTGCCGATCGCGGCCCTGGGCGTTGCCGGGCTGCTGCTGGCATGGGCTGAACCAAGCTTCGCCACGCGCGCCGGCGTGTTGCTTCTGGTGCCGATCACCATCGGCAAAGCGGGATTTGAACCGCGGCTCGATCGCTTGCCCTGGCTGGCGGCGGCGCTGTTCCTGTTGCTGGTGCTCGGCTGGGGATTGCCGGATTGGCGCCCGGCAGGTGTAGAGATCGGCGGCGGGATCGCAACCGCGATCCTGCCCGGCGCCTGGGCGCCCGAGGTGCTTCAGCCGCTCCTTGAAACCTCCGCCCTTATTGCGTCTGTGTTCGCAGCCGCTGGCTTATGGTTCGAACGGCGGGCGCTCCGGCCGCTGGGGTGGAGTGCGCAGGTGGCGGTGGTGCCGGTTCTGGCGCTGGCCCTGCTCTACGTCAGGGTGAAGAACTTCCAGCCCGGCTTCCTATGGGCCGGCTGCGCCCTGGCATTGGCCGTGGCCAACACCTTTGCCGCCTGGTTGAGTGTCATCGAGGGCGGCCAGCTTGGGCTGGCCTCGCGCGCAGGCGGCCGCCAGCGGGCCGGCGTGCACGCGGCGGGCGCCACCGCCGCCCTTGCACTCGGCTGCGCCATGCTGTTGACCAACCAGCGGCTGACCTTGGCCTTCGCACTGTTCCTGCCGGCTTTGGCCTGGATCGAGGCCCGGGCCAATCTTCCGGCGCTGCGAAAGGTGGCGATGGCCGTGGCCGCCATGGCCCTCGTGCGCCTGCTGCTGAACCCCAACGTGCTGACCTATGCCGAAGGCGAGGCGCCGCTGCTGAATGACCTGGTGCCGGTCTATGTCGCCGCCGCCCTGGCCTTCGCCGTCACGGCCCGCATGTTGTGCCGGCGCCAGGACGATCTGATCGTGGCCATCCTCGAACTCGGCAGCGTCACCTTCACCTCGGCTTTGGTCATGCTGGAGATCCGGCATTGGGCGACCGGCGGCGAGCCGGCGTTGGCCGATACCGGGTTTCGCGAACTGGCCTTGCAGGTGGCGGCCTTGGCCATCCTTGCCTATGCGGCGATGCGCTTGGAGGCGCGCACCGGCAGGCCCATGCTGGGCTGGGCCTGGCGCATCCTGGGCGTGTTCGCGTTGATCGGCGGCGTTTTGCTGATCCTGGGCAATCCCGCGTTCATCGCGTCGACCACGGTGGGCACGCTCCCCATCGCCAACGCGTTGCTGATCGCCTATGCGCTGCCGGCGCTGATCGCGGGGCTGGCGCTGCGGCAATCCGGTTTCCCGGCGGCGTTGCGGCCCGTTGCATGGGCCTACGCTCTCGTTGCGGTCTTCGCATGGATCACCCTGGAGGTGCGCCTCGTCTATCATCCCGGCGCGATGGCGCTCAGCGGGTCTGACGTGGAGGATGGCGAGCTGTGGGCGTGGTCCGGCGCCTGGATGGTCTACGGGCTGGTGCTGATGGCCATCGGCGTGGCCCGTGTCAGCAAGCCCTTGCGGCTGGCGGCCCTGGCGATCGTCGGGCTGGCCGCCGCCAAGGTGTTCCTGATCGACATGTCTGGCCTCGTCGGGCTGTGGCGTGTGCTGTCGTTCCTGGGGCTCGGTCTGACCCTGATCGGCCTGGGCGCGGTCTATCGCCGGTTCGTGGCCAAGGCCGCATGATCAATTGCCGGCATGATGCAGCGGGTCGGTGCCGTCGGGCTGGACAGCAAAGATCTTGACGGCATGCCCTTCGGCGGGGCCGCCGAATTCCGCGATCAACAATGTCTTTTCCAACGCGTCCCATGCGATCCGCCCGGCCTTGATGCTGCACCAGCAGATCTCGACACTGCACGCAAAGGGCATGATGGCTGCTATCAATCACATCGTGATGCGTCCACAGGTCGAAGCAGCCGAACAGCGTGCTTCTCGCGGGAAGATCGTTGGGCACATAGCGCCATTGGCACCCGGTGCTCAGCACATGCACCAGGCCGTTGATCACCTCACCAACATCAACTGTGTGTCTGCGTCTGCGTCCGCCACGTTCGGCAGGCGGGATCAGCGGCGCAATCAAAGCTCATCCGTCGTCCGTCACGTCACTCGTGTAGTGCCATCGATCGCGGATGTAGCGTAGGCGGTTCTCAACGGTCCACATCGACGGCCTCTGAGCCGATAGCAATCCGGTCCCCACGCCAAGCCCTGACTGAATGCCGCCAACCACCAGCACATCGCGCGCGGGCGCGCCATCCGGAACCACCTGCGGCTCCAGCCAGGGCATGCGAGGATGAGCGATGCGGGCGCGGTCGTTGCGGGCGCGCGCGGTCTCCTCGGCAAGCAGACCGGCGGCCCTGTTGCTATCCAGCAAGCCAGCCGCCATCGACAACCATCTCCGTGCCTGTGGTGAAGCTGGAGGCATCGCTGGCGAGATACAATGCCGCTTCGGCGACCTCCTCCGGCTGCCCGAACCGATGCATCGGGTGGCGTAGGCGCGAGGCCTCCCGTGTCTGCTCGGGCGTTGCCGAACGCCCGAAGCTTCGATGCAGGAGAGGGGTTTCAATGGCACCCGGCAAAATCGCATTGACCCGAATGCCGTCATCCACGAAGTCGAGCGCCATGGTTTTGGTAAGGCTGAGGATGGCACCTTTGGCAGCGATGTAGGCCACATTGTTGCGTCCGCCCGCGCGGGCGAGCTGCGAGGCGATGGTGACGATGCTGCCGGAGCGCTGGGCCTGCATCGCCGGAAGCACGGCACGCGCCCACAGCCAGGTGCCCCAGAGATTGGCCCGAAGCACCGCGTCGAAATCCGCAGGACTGATCGAAAGCGCTGTGCCGCCGCTGGAAAAACCAGCCGCGGTCAGCAGGATGTCGATCTTCCCGAAAGCGGCCAGCACGGCTGCAGCATCACCCTTTGCACCATCTGGCTCCGCTACATCGCGCACGCAGACCATCGGTTCGTGGCCGAGAGCACGCAGTTCAGCTCCCACGTCCTGCGCCGCCTTGGGGTCACGATCCACCAGGCAGAGCCGGGCCCCTTCCCGCGCGAACAGCAATGCCGCGGCGCGGCCGATGCCCGAGCCGCCGCCGGTGATGACGCCAACCTTGCCTTCAAGCCTCACGCGCGTTCCTCCCCCATCCAAAGCGTCAGCCATTGCACCTCTGCGGACTGATCGCGTCACCCGCCTGGAGACGAAGATTGTCCCATTCCGGGAGTGACTGCACGCTTTCATCGCGGCCAGGCAGCCCCGCCATGGTCCAGTCGCCGGACACGCGAAAAGGATAACGTGACGGCCGGCGTGTCACCGCGGCAGACGTCACCCCCTCGCCGCAACGCTGGATGCTGCGGGACGCAGTGGGGGCCAAAACGGGCACCCTGTCAGGTTCGGATCTCCGCATCAACCGCTCCAACACTTCGCGCTTCGGCTGCCATGGCACGCGCCGTTCGCCGCTTGCGAGACGGGCACGAAAGGCGGCTGACGGCATGGGGATCCTCCTGCGTTGCGGCATCGCACGGCGGATGGCATCGTGCCGCAAACGCCAGGACACGACCATGCCCCGCCTCGTTCCCGTGACCACTGGCTTGCTGTGGCAACGCCTCACCGGGTTAGTGGACGAGGTGGCCGGCGCCTTCGTGCGCACCAGCTTTTCAGCCGTCGTGCGGGAGAACCGGGACCTCGCCTGTTCACTGATGGATGCCGAGGGCCAGCTCTTCGCGCAGTCCAGCCGCAGCATTCCCAGCTTCATTGGCACCATGCCGCGCACACTGGCAAAAATGCTGAAGCGCATCCCCGCCCAGCGCCTCCAACCGGCGACGTGCCTGCCGGGTGGACAAGCGCGGCAGCGACATCAGAGTCGATTTCGCCGGCACCGCGCCACAAATCGCCCATCCCGTAAACGCGCCGTTTAACTTTTCCTGCTCGTACACCGCCTATGCGGTGAAATGCGTGTTTGATCCGCCAGCCCCCAACGACGATGGCGGACTGCGGCCGGTGCACATCACCGCCCCCGAGGGCTGCCCGGTGAACCCGCGCCGCCCGGCGCCTGTCTGGGGGCGACATCTGTCGGGCCATTATCTGTCTTTCGTCGTGATGGGTGCGTTGGCCAAGCTGGTGCCGGACCGGGTGGTCGCCGATGCGAAAGCGCCCGCCTGGAACGTCTATTTCCGCGGCCAGCGGCCGGAGGGGCGGCGCTTCGTGAAGATGTATTTCATGAGCGGCGGCCATGGCGCCCGCTATGGCAGCGACGGGCCGAACGTGATGTCGTGTCCCACCCATGGGCGAGCTCCTTGCCCTGCATGCGCCTCACGTCGCGGTGTCGCTGTCGTCTTACGTCTCGCTTACGATGGGTGAATACAACCGTGCCAGCACGCCGGGGGGCAACGCCTCTGTGCAGCCGGTGGTCCGCCGCTACATCGCCCGACTGGCCTGCGGCATCATCAAGGCTCTGCGGACGGGCTTTGCCGTCTGCGACCAGGCGCTCTACGGCCGCACCGAAGGCGACGCGACGATCGAGGCCGCGACCCGGCGCGTGATCGCCAGCGGCATAGCCCCCGATGTGCAGATGGCCGCACCCATGTCCGGAATCGGTTTGCCACAGACGGGCGCGCGTTTGATCTGGTGCGGCCATGCGCGGGCCATGGTGATGGCGCCGGTGTATGATCGCTATCGCCGCGCACACGGCCTTGTCTGCCACGGTCCCGCCGTCGTGGCGGAGCGCGAAAGCACCGCCCTTCTTCCGCACGGTGCGATCGGGCAGGTTGATGCCGGCGGCAATCTCATCATCACACTCAACAAAGCATTGGCACCCACATCATGACCGATCGGCCACAGTCCAACACCAAGGCCGCCTTCGTCCTGGCCGACGCCTTCCGCCAAGCGGGCGTGACGCGGGTGTTTGGCCTGCCCGGCGGCGGATCAAGCCTTGACCTGATCGAGGGCGCCTCGCTGAGCGGCCTGCCCTTCACCCTGGTGCGCCACGAGACCGCAGGCGTGATGATGGCGGCCGTGACGGCGGAGCTGACCGGCAGACCCGGCGCCATGCTGGTCACCAAGGGGCCAGGGCTGGCCAATGCGGTGAACGGGCTGGCAACGGCGTTGCTGGAACGCGCGCCGGTGTTTCTGGTGACGGACGGGTTTTCAGCCAAGATGGCCGGCACCGTCACGCACCAGGCGTTCGACCAGCTCGCTCTGGCCGCCCCGGTGACCAAGGCGCAGGCACGCGTCAGTGGACCGGACATGGCGGCCGTATTCGCCCGCCTCACCGAAGCCGCCTGCACGGCGCCGTTCGGGCCGGTGCTGCTGGAGATGAACAGCCCCGCCGCTCAGGCGCCGGCCAAGGCCGTGGAACAGGTGACGTTCCCACCGCTGCCGGACCCTGATGCGGCGTCTCTGGCCGCGGCGCGCACGCTGCTCGCGAATGCGCGCCGGCCCGTGGTGATCGCGGGGCTGGAACTGTGCGAACCAGCCGCCTGCGCCGCCGTGCGCGCGTTGGTGGCAGGCCTCGGCTGTCCGGCGCTGGTCACCTACAAGGCCAAGGGCGTGATCGCGGACACCGATCCGCTCTACGCCGGCGTGTTCACCGCCGGCGAGGCCGAGGCTGCCATCGTTTCGCAGGCAGACTTGATCATTCTGGCCGGCGCCGATCCGGTGGAGTTCATCCTGCAGCCCTGGCGCTACACGGCGCCCGTGCTCGACATCGCCCTGTTCGCGCGGCCGCTTCATTACATGACGCCCGAAATGGTCTGCGTGGGCGATCCCGCGCGAACGCTGACGCTGCTTGCGGACGAGGCACAACCCTCCGCCTGGTCACGCAAGGCCATCGCGCATCATTTGGCCTCGACTTACGCGGCACTGGCGTTTGCGGGAACCGATGCCGCGATCGGCCCGCAGCGCATCGTCGAGATGGCCGCGGCCGCCTGCCTGCGTCACGGGGTCGACGCGCGGGTAAGCGTGGATGCCGGCGCGCACATGATCTCGGCCACGACGTTCTGGCCCTGCAAGCGGCCGCACGATCTGCTGATCTCCAACGGCCTCGCCACCATGGGCTTCGCGCTGCCGGCCGCAATCGCCGCTGCCCTGCACGAGCCGTCCCGCCCGGCGATCGCGTTCACGGGCGATGGCGGACTGGCGATGTGCCTCGGTGAGCTCGCCACCGCCACATCGGTGGGCGCGCGCATCGTTGTGATCGTGTTCAACGATGACGGGCTCAGCCTGATCAGCGCCAAGCGTGGCGCGCGCAGCCTGCCCGCCGACAGCATGTCCTGGCCGCACGCGGATTTCGCGGCCGTCATGCGCGGGTTCGGCGGACTGGGATTTTCGGTGCAGTCAGCCGCCGAATACGACGCGGCGCTGGACACGGCGCTTCGCCAAGACGGCCCGGCGCTGATCGATGTGCGCATCGATCCCGCCGGCTACGCCCAACAGTTGCAGGCCCTGCGCGGTTAAACGTTTCGAGCACTATCGCCTGAGGTTGGTTCAACCGTGCGATCAAGTTGCGCGATAAACCATAGAGATAAGGCCTGACGGCTTCACCTGCCTGCAGCTGCCAGACTTTAGAGCGTGATGATTTTGACTCTACCCAAAATCATCACGCTCTAGCCCCACCAGGAGACTGCGCGTGTCGCGTCAGGCGCAGCGTGTCTGACTGCGAACATGCGCGAACAACGCGTCACTCGGTTGGACCCCCAGCCCCGGCCCCTGCGGCAACGTGTAGAAGCCGTCCGCACAGGCCATCGTGCCGGTCACCAGCGCCAGGCTCTTGTCGAAGATCGAATGCTGGTATTCGTGGAACGGCATGGTCTGCAATGTCGAGGCCGCCTGCAGGCTGGCCGCCATGAAGATACCACAGCTGATCGAGGCGTGCGGCATGACGGGAATGTGGAACGTGCGCGCCATGTCGCAGATCTGCATGAACTCGGTCACGCCGGTATGGCCTATCTCGGGCTGGATCACCCCCATCGCCCGGGCCTCGAAGCGGGGGCGATACTCGAACACAGTGCGCAACTCCTCGCCCAACGCCACCGGGGCCAGCCCCGCGCGCGCCACCATCGCCTGACCTTCCAGATCCTCCGGCTGGCACGGCGCCTCGGCGAAGGCGAGGTCGTATTCGGCGAGCCTACGGATCAGCCTGATGGCGTCCGGTGCCGAAAACTTCCAGTGCAGATCGGCCATGATCTGTACGTCCGGCCCCACCGCCTCGCGCAGCGCTGCCATTTCCCGCACCACGCCGTCGTCGGAAACCACGGCTGCGAACTTGATCGCCCGAAAGCCGCGTGCCACCCATTCCACGGCAAGGTCGCAACGTTCCCGCAGCGTCGCCCGGGGCAGGCCCGACACATAGGCCGGCAACGCCTCGCGCCGCCGCCCGCCCAGCAGCGTCGACAGCGGCACGCGCAGCAGCTGTCCCAGCAGATCCCAGATCGCGATGTCAACGCCGGCCAGTGCGTCGACGTAGTAGCCGCCGAAGAAGCCGCGCACGCGCATCAGATCATAAAGGTCCTCGTGCAGCACACGCGGTGTGGCGGGATCGCGGCCGAGCAGCACCGGCGCCAGCAGATCGTCGATGATTGACGTCACCGCCTCCGGCGCCGCCACGCCGTAGGTCTCCCCCCAGCCAACCAGCCCGCTTTCCCCCGTGATCTTGATCAGCACAGACATGTCGGTGCTGGGATAGATGGTCTTGTTGCCCAGTCGCACCAAATAGCCGCGCGCGTTGATGCTCTCGCCGGGACGCAGCGGCCCCAGATACGGCACCTCGCGCGGCAGCGAGATGACGAAGGTCTCGATGCAGCGGATGGCATCCAGCGCGCTCACAACGACAGGTCCGGGCGATGAACGGCAAACATGCCCGCCTGGTCGGCATCGTTCAGCAATGCCACAAGCTCGCGCTGGTCGTTCAAGTCCAGCACCGGTCCGCCGGCGCGGGCATCGACATGGGTGAGTAGACCCCGCCTGTGCAACACCGCCTTGGTCATGCGCACACGAAACACCGCCTGGAACATCAGCAAAGGCAGGCTGAGATTATACAGCCGCCTTGCCTGCGCGATATCGCCTGCCAGGAAGGCGCGATAGAGCGCCACATGCACATCGGCCAACTCGAGCGCCGGCATGGTGCCCGCCGCACCTCGTGCCAGCTCGTCGACCATGTAGCGCGCACCCGCACCGCCAAACACCGCATCCACTGCCGGCCCGCACGCATGCAGAATCTGCGAAACATGTTGACCGCATGGCAACGTTTCCTCCTTGACGAAGCGAACCGACGGGACCGCCACCACAATCGCGGCGATCACCTCAGGCGCCAGCCCAGCTCCGTTCGGCGGTGGCGCGTTCTGCAGCATGATCGGCAGATCGCACTGCGCCGCGACCGCCGTGAAATAGCCGATCTGCCCGCTTGCGTCGGTGCCGGCCCCACGCGGCGCCATGATCATCGCAGCACTGGCACCTTGTTGGGCCCCTTCACGCGCCCGCGCTGCCGCCTGGGCCTGGTCAGCGTCACTGGCGCCGACCACGAACGGCACACGCCCTGCCACATGCTGCCCGACCACCGCAACAAGTCCGGCACGCTCCTGCGGGCTCAGCGTCTCAACCTCGCTGGCCATGCCGGGAAACACCACGCCATCGGCCCCCGATGCGATGGCGAAATCCACCAGCCGCCGCAGTGCCGCCGTATCAGGCGCGCCGTCTTCCTTGAACGGTGTCGGCACCACCGGGAACACTCCGGCCAGACCTAGCTTCGTCATCCACACTGTTCCCTACTTCTGTTTGTGCTATCGACGTTTCATGTTGAACACAGTCGAACAGACCGCGCCGATGCGCGACCAGATCCGGATCCTTGCGCAGGATCTCTATATGCGCGGCGGTTACCAGGGTTTCAGCTTCGGCGACATCGCCGGCGCACTCGGCATCACGCGCGCGAATATCCACTACCATTTCGGATCGAAACGCCAACTGATGGCAGCCATGATCGACGGCTTCGTTCAGGATGCCCTGGCCCGCATCACCAGCCATTGGACCACACAAGGCGACAGTTTTGCCGAGCGCCTGCGCACGCAGTGCCGCGACCTCAAGGCGTTCCACCATCATTTCAATCCTCAGCCAGGCCAAAGAAATGTCTGGAGCCCGATATCGAGACTTCGCCTGGACCTGCCGGTGCTGGGCGAAACCGCGGTGGCCGCGTTGGAGCGGGTCAACCAAGGCTACGACCAATGCCTGCATCGTGCCGTCGCCGAGGCGATCGATGCCTGCGAACTGCGGGCCGAAGCGCCCATCGACGACATCGTGCGGCTGCTGCGCACCACCATCATGTCGTGCGGCCCGATGACGCAGGATCACGGCAGCTTCGGCGAGGTCGAGGCGCTGTTCGCAACCATCGGCCGCACCATCGCCACCGCCTGGGGCACAAAGGCGCTGCGCCAGGCTCTCGCCTGACTGCAGCACATCTCGTTGTTGACGCTGCCGTCCTCGCATGCCTAGACTTACATATAAGTAAGTTCGGGTTGTCAAGGCACCGAACACGGGGAGGCAGACGTGGAGACACCACAGGATTACCGGTGCTTTCAGGCGATACCGTTGTCAGGCTCGCTCGGGGCCGAGATCATTGGCGTCGACCTTTCGGGTGCCATCCCACAGGCCCTTGCGGACGAGATTGCAGCCGCGTTCAAGCAGTTTCACATGCTCTGTTTTCGCGATCAGACCCTCGACCTGGACGCCTATCGCCGTTTTGCCCGCCTGTTCGGCCCGTTCAGCGGCAACCCCATCCACCTGGCACTGCCCGGCTATCCCGAGTTCGTCCGCGTCGTGAAGGAGCCAAACCAGGACGGCCCCACCTTTGGCGGCAACTGGCATGCAGACCTGACCTGGTTCGAAGCGCCGCCCAAGGCCACCATGCTCTACGTCGAAGAAGCCCCACGTGTGGGTGGCGACACGATGTTCGCCAATCTGCATCTTGCCTGGGAACGTCTGACACCAACCCTGCAGCGCATGATCGACGGCCTCATCGGCATTCATTCCGGCTACGGCGCCTACGGCACCAACGCCATGCTGAAGTCCGTGAAAGTCGTCGACGAGGGCTGGGAAGTCTCGCGCGCCGAGGTCGAACATCCCTTGGTGCCGCGCCATCCCGAAACCGGCCGGCCGTTCCTGTTCGTCAATCCCAACGTCATCCGCATCAAGGGCATGACCGAGGCCGAAAGCCGCCCGCTGCTCGACATGCTGTTCCACGCCTGCACCCGCATGGACACAACCTGCCGCCTGGTCTGGCGGTCCGGCAGCATCGCCGTGTGGGACAATCGCTGCCTGCTGCACCACGCCATCGGCGACTACCCGCAATACCGCCGGGTAATGGTGCGCACCACCATCGCTGGCGATCGTCTGACCGTCACAACAGGAGCCGCACATGTCCAGGCTGCGTAACATTGTCGCCGCAGTCGCACTTGGTCTTGTCGCAGCCTTGCCCGCACAGGCCCAGACGCCAACCAAGCTGCGCTTTTATTCCTGGCAGACCGACGACCAGAGCAATAGCGTCTGGTGGCTCGCTGCCAACAAGGCCTATGAGGCGGCGCATCCTGGTGCCACCATCGACTTTGTGAAAATCCCGCGTGACAGCTTCGCTGACACCATGATGGTGATGTTCAGCGGCAACACCCCGCCCGACATCGTCCACCTGGCCTCGTTCGAATTCCCCAGCTTCGCCCAGGAGGAATTCCTGGAGGACCTGTCGCCCTACATCGCCAAGGACGGCCTCGACCTGAAAGGCTGGGCCGGGCAGGAGAAATGCGTGGTCAAGGGCAAGACCTATTGCATCAACCTGAACTATTTCGGCTATCTGATGTTCTACAACGCGGCATTGCTGAAATCCGCCGGCGTCGAGGTCCCGCATAACTGGACCGAATATCTCGACGCAGCCCGCAAGGTGACAGCTGCCGGCGGCGGCCAAAGCTTCGGCGTCGGACTGCACACCACCGCGGGCGCCGGCCAGTATCTGACGGAACTGCTGGCCATGGTGCTGGACGCGGGTGGCCGCTGGAGCAACGCCGCCGGCAAGCCTACCATCGATACCCCCGAGGTGATCGAAGGTCTGCGGCGCTGGAAGCAGCTGCAGACCGAAAAGCAGACACCGCTTGGCCTGAAGGCCGAGGATATCAGGCAACTCTTCGTCGAAGGCCGCATTGCCATGCGCCTCGACGGTCCGTGGATGTGGGGCCTGCTCGCCAAGGTGAAGCCGGACCTGCGGCCTAGCCTGCTGGTGGCGGAAACGCCGACCGCAACCCCCCTCGGCGGCACCAGCAACGTCATAGCCATGCCGGCCAACCTGTCGCCGGAACGCAAAAAGGCTGTTTGGGACTACATCAAACTGATCACGTCGCAACACTGGCAGGAGCAGTATGTGGCACTCTCCGGCCAGCTTGCGCCTCGTCCGAATTCCCTTACGCCCGAAGTGCTCGCCACCAAGCCGTTTCTTGCCACCTTCCAGGCTGCCCAGGACAAGGCCGCTGCGAAAGGGATAGACCGTTTGCCGACCGGCTTTGAGACCACCTACAACGAGTTCGCCAAGCTTATCACCGAAGAGGCGCAGCGCATGGTGATCGACAACGCCGATCCCGCCAACGTCGCCAGACGCATGCAAAGCCGCGCCTTGGCCCTGCAGAGGGGCTGACGCATGGCGCCGCGCTGGAGCCTGTGGCGACCCAGCGCGCGCGGCTGGCTCGGCATTCTGCTGATGGGGCCGAGCGCCATCGTGGTGGCGTTCCTGATCGTCTATCCGCTCGCCCGCGCGCTGGATCTGAGCTTCCAGAAGATCCGCATCTCCCGTGTCGGCGCGGCACGTCTGCCCTTCACGCTCGACAACTACAGCCGTGCCCTCGGCGACGATGCGTTCTGGAACGCCGCCCTGGTCTCGCTCGCCTTCGTCGTGCTGGTCACGTTGTTCTGCTTCCTGATCGGCGTCGGCTCCGCTTTGTTGGTGAACCAGCGCTTCCCCGGCAGGCGTTTGGCGCGCCTGCTGGTGGCGCTGCCCTGGGCGGTGCCTGAGGTGGTCGCGGCCACCATCTGGGCCTGGATGTTCGACGGCTCGTTCGGCGTCATCAACTGGATGTTGCAATCCCTGGGCTTCATCGACGCTCCGGTCGCCTGGCTCAGCCAACCGCACCAGGCCTTCGCGGTCTGCACTGTGGCCCTGGTTTGGTCCGGCTACCCGTTCGTCGCCGTCATGGCCCTGGCCGGGCTGCAGGCCATCCCCGGAGAGCTCTACGAAGCCGCCCAGATGGACGGCGCGCATGCCTGGCAGCGCTTCTGGCACGTAACGTTGCCGTCGCTGCGCCCGGTCTGCGCCATTGCGCTGGTATTGGTGGTGCTGCGTGTGATGCGTGATTTTGCCACCGTGTTCGTGATCACCGGAGGCGGTCCGGTGGGGGCCACGCGCAGCCTGGCCATCTACACCTACGAACAGGCGTTCAGCTTCTTCAATATCGGCTACGCCGCCGCCGTGGGGATGGTGACACTGCTGCTGTGCGCCCTGTTCAGCACGCTGGTCGTGCGGCGGTCGGTGGCTGCATGAGACGCCAGGCCTTGCCGGCCTTCGCGGCGCTGATTGTCTGTGCGCTGCTGCTGTTCCCGATCTGGTGGATGCTGGTCACCGCGGTGGCGCAGCCGGACGACCTGCGCGGCTTCCCTCCGGTGTTCTTCCCCACCCACCCCAGCTTTGCCGCATTCCACACCATCCTTTTCGATCGCCCGATGCTGCGCTGGATCATGAACTCGTCGATCGTGGCAGGGCTTTCGACGGCGCTGACGATGGTGCTCGGCGTGCTCGGCGGCTACGCCCTGTCGCGCTATTCGTCACGCGCCGTGCGCGCCGCGGGCATGAGCGTGTTGCTCGCCAAGATGATCCCAACGACATTGCTGGTCATTCCGCTCTATGTTCTGTTTCGCGAATACGGCCTGCTGGCGACACTTACCTCGGCTGCCCTCGCACATTGCACCGTCACCATTCCCTTCGCCATCTGGATGCTGAAGGCGTATTTCGACTCTATCCCTGTCGAGCTCGAGGAAGCTGCCGCCATCGACGGCTCCACACCGCTCGGCGCCTTATGGCGTATCGTGCTGCCGGTGTCGCTGCCGGGCCTTGGCGCCACGGCCCTTTACGCCTTCATCCTGTCCTGGAATGAATTCGCCTTTTCACGCACCCTGCTGTTCAGCGCGCCGGAGAACTGGACGGTGACGATTGGCATCGCCTCCATCCGCGGCGAGTATATCATCGCCTGGAACGAGATCATGGCGGCCTCGGCGATCGTGGCTGTTCCCATCATCATCGTCTTCCTCTGGCTCGAACGCTACCTGGTGGTGGGTCTCACCGCCGGCGCCCAAAAATAGCGGTGGCTGGCCAAAGGTTGTCAAACAGCGTCCAGTCGTTTCCAATTATAAAGTCGAATTTCACTGTTTAGCGCGCTGTTTGAAGCAGGCAACGCAGCGGCGGAGATGCTCCGCCGCGTGAGTCCTTGAGGAAGTAGTGTCACGATGCCGCGCGCCGAAGAAGCGCTGCCCGGTGACCGCCCCGGGCGCGCAAAAGACAATCTCTCAGGGGCGGCGGCCGCGGCCGAGCTACCCCTGCGCTCGCCCGAGTTCTACCGCGAGCCGGGCATCAGAATCGGAGTGCTTGTTTCGCACATATGGTCCCGGTCGCCGGGACAGTCCGGCGGCCTCACGACAGCGTCGGCATTTTCTCGCCATCGTTGACATGCGCGGCCTGACGTGGGCCAACTAAGAGCAATGAACACACCTCATCGTGGTAGAAGTGCGGGCGATCTGCTTTCGAATACTAGCCAATCCAACAGCAACGCTTTTGTATCGTTTTCCAATGTCACGAAGACCTATGATGGCCGTAGCAAAGTTGTAGATGGACTATATCTCGACATCAGGACGGGTGAGTTTCTGACCTTGCTCGGCCCGTCCGGTTCCGGCAAGACAACAACGCTGATGATGCTGGCGGGCTTTGAAACCCTGACCTCGGGCGAGATTTTCCTCGATGGCTTGCCGCTCTCGAACAAGCCGCCGCACCTGCGCCATATTGGCATGGTGTTTCAGAACTATGCCCTGTTTCCGCATATGACGGTGGCCGAGAACATCGCCTTTCCGCTCGAAGTACGCGGGGTGGCGCGGGCCGAGATCGGCAAGCTGGTGGCCAAGGCGCTGGATATGGTGCGGCTGCCAAATGTGGGGGATCGTCGTCCGGCCCAGCTTTCCGGCGGCCAGCAGCAGCGCATCGCGCTGGCAAGGGCGTTGGTTTTCGAGCCTCGCCTGGTGTTGATGGATGAGCCACTCGGCGCCCTGGACAAGCAGCTGCGCGAGCATATGCAATATGAAATTCGCGCTCTGCATCAGCGCCTCGGCGTTACCGTCGTCTATGTCACGCACGACCAGACCGAGGCGCTGACGATGTCGGACCGTATTGCCGTGTTCGACAGTGGCCGGGTGCGCCAGCTCGCCGATCCGAAGACCGTGTACCAGCAGCCGACCGATGGCTTCGTTGCCACCTTTGTGGGCGAGAGCAACTGTCTCGATGGTGTGCTGCGTTCTACCGCGGATGGCGAGGGGCAGGCGGCCTTGGCAGACGGCACGGCGATCGGCGTTGTGCCTGTGGATGCACGACCTGGCGTGCCTGGCATGATCGTCGTGCGGCCGGAGCATGTTCGCGTTGGCGGCCCTGACGAAGCCATGGTCAACGGCTTGGAAGCCACGGTGGAAGATGTTGTCTTCCATGGCGATCGGCTCATTATCCGTCTGCGGACGCGCATCGGGGGGGAAATGATTGCCCAGCTGAATATCGATCATGCCCCGCCGGCGATCGGTGCCGCCGTCCGTGCCGGTTTCGAGACCAGGAATGCCCGCATCTACGATAAGGCCTTGATGGCCAGGTAGGTCGTATCACTGGCTTGCGCCGTCATCGCGATTGGCTCCGTTATCGCGATTGGCGCCGGCAGAGGTAGAATGAAGCGCCGACAAGGGAGAAAACAAATGCTGCAAAAAATACTCATGCTCACATCGGTGCTGGTGCTCGGTGCGGCGTCCGCCCATGCGGCGGACAAGTTGACAGTGGTGTCGTGGGGCGGCGCCTATCAAACCGCCCAGAAGAAGGTGTATTTCGAACCTTTCAAGGCGGCAAAAGGCATCGCGTTGACCGATGAATCCTGGGATGGCGGCGTCGGTGTTCTGCGCGCCAAGGTTAAGGGCGGCAATGCCGGCTGGGACGTCGTGCAGGTCGAGAGCGACGAGCTGGAGATCGGCTGCGAGGAAGGCCTCTACGAGACGATGGATTTCAGCAAGATCGGCGGCAAGGACGCCTACCTGCCCGACGCTGTGAACAAATGCGGCGTGGCGGCGATCCTTTACGATTTCGTTCTGAGTTATGACAAGGCCAAGATTGCTGCGGCCAATGCGCCCAAGGGCTGGGCGGATTTCTTCGATACCGCCAAATACCCAGGCAAGCGTGGTCTGCGCCTTGGCGCCAAGACGAACCTTGAGATCGCGTTGATGGCCGATGGCGTGCCCGCCAAGGACGTCTACAAGGTGCTGGCGACCCCGGCTGGCGTTGATCGCGCCTTCGCCAAGCTCAGCACGATCAAAAAGGACCTGGTGTTCTGGAAGTCTGGCGCTCAGCCGCCGCAGATGCTCGCTGCTGGAGAGGTTGTGATGACCTCGGCCTATAACGGCCGTATCGATAGCGCCAACCGCGAGGACAAGCGCAATTTCGGCATCGTCTGGAACGAGGCGCTTTATACGCTCGACAGCTGGGTTATCCTGAAAGGCTCGCCCAACGTCGACGCAGCCTACAAGTTTATCGACTTTGCCGGCCAGGCCGCCAACCAGGCCAAACTGCCTGAATTCATCGCCTATGGCGTTACCAACAAGGCGGCGACGCCGCTGATCGACCCCAAGCGGCTGCCCGATCTGCCGACAGCACCCGCCAACCTGAAGGATGCTCAGCTCATTGATGTCAATTTCTGGCTTGAGAACAACGACAAGCTGACCGAGCGCTTCAACACCTGGGCCGCCAAGGGCTGAGAAAACGTTTTCCGAGGAGGCGGCAACCGGTTCTTCGGCAAACATTGTGTCTTAGCACCAACCGACAGCAAATTCCTGTTGTGGCCAATGGGGTTTGCTCTCGGGACTGGCCGCCGCCTGGACGGGTCTTGTCTCAGGCCGGCAGGCCGTCTTCTTTCGATCACGCGAGGGGGGGGCGGCTCCCGACAGACCGGACAACCACTGCCAGCCCGAGGAATGACATGACTGCGACCGAGGGAGGAGATGGCGATCTGGGGCGTGCGTTGCGGCGTGCTGAACGTGGCCGCCGTATGCAGGCCTTCGCGCTTGTAGCGCCCCTGCTGCTCTTTCTGCTGTTCAGCTTCCTCATCCCAATCGGCGATATGTTGCGCCACGCCGTGCAGGATACCGAATTGTCCGACGTTTGGCCGCGCACTGCCAACGCGATGCATCATTACACCGGCACCGGGCTGCCGCCGGATTCGGCGTTCGATGCCCTTGCCTTCGACCTCACGGCCAGCGGCGAGGCCAGCACCGTGGCCACCGCCGCGCGCCGCCTCAACTACAGTATCGATGGCGGGCGCTCGATGGTTATGAAGACGGCCCGCGCGGTGGCGCGCATCGAGACCGCACCGCCCAAGGGTTGGCGCGCCGCGCTGTGCGATATCGATCCGGCCTGGGGCGATCCGAAAACCTGGCGCGAGATTGCCAGCGCCAGCGGCCCGGTGACTGACTTCTTTCTGCTCTCGGCGCTCGACCACAAGCGGGATTCCTCGGGCGCCATTGTGGGGAAACCGGCCAACGAACAGATTTACCTCACCGTTCTTGGCCGCACGTTCCTGATCAGCGGCCTGGTGACGGTGATTGCTCTGCTCCTCGGCTTCCCACTCGCCTACATGATGACGACGTCGCGCTCGCGCAGGGTGGTGGCGGTGCTGACGCTGGTCGTGCTGCTGCCGTTCTGGACTTCGCTGCTGGTCCGCACCGCCGCCTGGATTGTGCTGCTGCAGGACCAGGGTATCATCAACAAGACGTTGATCTGGCTTGGCGTCATCGATCACCCGATCCGCCTGATCTACAACCGGGTAGGCGTCGTCATCGCCATGGTGCACATCCTGTTGCCGTTCATGGTGCTGCCGATTGCCTCCGTCATGCGCGGCATCAGGCCGGACACGCTGCGTGCGGCCCGCTCGCTTGGCGCGCCGCCGGTCACCGCCTGGCGGCGCATCTATTTGCCGCAGACCTTGCCGGGCGTGGCAGCCGGCGTGCTGCTCGTCTTCATTTCGGCGATCGGCTACTACATCACGCCGGCGTTGGTGGGCGGTGCCAACGATCAGATGATGTCGTATTTCATCGCCTTCTATACCACCGATACCGTCAACTGGGGGCTTGCGGCAGCGCTTGGCGTGTTGCTGCTTGTCGCCACCGCGATCCTCTCGGTGATATACGCCCAGCTCGCCTCGCGGCGTAACGCGCTGTTCGGATGAGACGAAAATGACAATATCGGCTATGCCAACCACCCGCTTCGAACGCGCCGCCGGGTTTGGCCTTGCCTGCTATGTGGCGCTGGTGGCCCTGTTCCTGATCGCGCCAATCCTGGCGATCGTGCCCTTGTCGGTCAGTGACGGCCAGTTCTTGGTCTATCCCCTGCGTGGCTTGTCGTGGCGCTGGTTCGTGGCCTTCTTCACATCCGACCGCTGGGCGGTGTCGGTCAAGAACAGCCTGTTCATCGGTTCCATTGCGGCCTTGCTCGCCTGCGCGCTGGGCACCATGGCGGCAGTGGGGTTGTCGCGCGCCGATTTCTTCGGCAAGCGCATCGTCACCGGGCTGATCCTTTCACCGCTTGTGGTGCCGATCGTCATCTACGCGGTCGGGCTTTATTTCTTCTTCGCGCCGCTCGGCCTGACCCAGAGCTATACGGGCCTGATCCTGGCCCATGCTGCGCTCGGCAGTCCGTTCGTGGTGGTGACGGTGAGCGCTTCGCTGTCGAATTTCGACTATAACCTGATGCGCGCCGCCACCAGCCTCGGAGCGCCACCGCTGATGGCCTTTCGACGGATCATGCTGCCGATCGTGCTGCCTGGCGTCGTGACAGGTGCGCTATTCGCCTTTGCGGCCTCCTTCGACGAGGTCGTGACCGTTCTGTTCCTGGCGTCACCCGAACAACGCACCATCCCTCGCGAAATGTTCTCGGGGCTGCGCGAAAACCTGTCGCCGGTGATCGCAGCCGCGTCCACCGTGATGATAACGGCGGCGATTTTGCTTCTGGCCACCGTGCAAGTCCTGCGTCGGCGCACCGAGCGCGCCATGGTGAAAACCGAAGGTTAGATCATGATGCGTTTGGGTTGCTTTACCCACACGCATGAACATGATCGGTAAAACAAAGGTTAGAGCGTCATGATTTTGATTCTACCCAAAATCATGACGTTCTAGACGTTTGGTCCCGGCAGCGATGTGTGCGGTTACACCCCGGCGGCGAGCCCGTCGCGCTGCGGATCGGCGCCGCCTTCCAGCACGCCGTCCCACAGCGCGATGCCGTGCGGCGCGGCGAACGGGTACGACATCGGTGAGCGCCGTGTTTGGTAGCCCATCGCCTGCACCGCCCGCTCAGTTGCGTGCGGGATGCGGTTGGAGAGGTCGATCACGTCGGTCGTGGCGGAGAAGCGCGGCGCCATCACGGCCTCCTGCATGGTCATGCCCCAGTCGAGTACGTTGAGCAGCGTTTGCAGGATGGCAACGCCGATCCAGGCGCCACCGGGGGCGCCGAGCGTCATGACCGGCGCAGCACCCTCGAACACCAAAGTGGGCGTCATCGAGGAGAAGCGGCGCTTGCCCGGCGCGATCGAGCCAGGCCGCCCCGGGCGCGGATCGTACCAGTTCATCGCCCCGTTCAGCATGAAGCCAGTGCCGGGCACGATCACGCCGGAGGGCACGCCGAGTGTGTGGGTGAGCGAGACGACCATGCCCTGGTCGTCCACGCACGAGATGGTGGTTGTGTGCCGGCTGTCGCCGCCGACGCGGGGCAGCGAGGTTTTCTCTCCCGCACAAATCCGCGCCGCATAGGCGTCGGCGGTGGCGTCCGAGAGCAGCATCGCCAGTGGCGGCGTCACGAAATCGGGGTCGCCGATATGGGTCTCCTTGTCGAGCCCGGCGATCTTCATCGCCTCGGCCACGACACGGATGTATTCGGGGCTGTTGTGGCCGAGCGCCACCAGATCGAACCGTTCCAGGATGCGCAGCATCTCCGCAACCACGATGCCACCAGCCGGCGGCGGCGGCGTGGCGACGCGGCGGCCGCGATAGACGATCTCCAGCGGTGCATGCCGGCGCGACCGGAAGCCCGCGAGATCGGCGGCCGAGAGCAGACCGCCATGCGCCTGCATGTCGGCCACGATCCGGCGCGCGAGATCGCCTGTGTAGAATGTCTCGACGCCCTCGGTTGCGATCGCCCCCAGCGTGGCCGCAAGGTCGCGGTTCACCACCGTCTCGCCGACGCGCCTGGGCGTGCCGTCGGGACGCAGATACAGCGCCGTACCGTCCGGCGTGGCCGCAAGCTTGGCGACATAGGGCAGGCGGCCATAGACGGCTTCGTTGGTGTTCATCATGGCCGAAACATGAGGGCGGATCATCCAGCCACCGGACGCGAAGCCGATCGCCGGGCCAAACAACTCAGCCCAGGGGAGCCGGCCGTAGCCCGAATGCGCCGCCTCGAACAGCCGCAATATCCCGGGTGTGGTGACGGCGGTGTGGCCGAGTTCGTTGACGCCATCTTTCAGCACATAGCCGTAGCCGTCGCTGCACTCGCGCTCGAAAATATCGATCCACATGTCCGCGGTACAGGCGCCAGGGCAGGTGGACAGACCGTCGATCACCTCGTGGCGGCCGGATTCTGGGTCGAACACCTGCAAGCTGCCGAGCCCGCCGATACCGCACATCAGCGGATCCACCACGCCCTGGGTGAAGGCGCAGGCCATGACTGCGTCCATGGCACTGCCGCCGGCTTTGAGGATACAGACGCCCGCTTCCACCGCCTCCGGTTGCGGTGCGGTGATCATGGCGCGAGGGCTGGGCAGTCGGCGCTGGGGACGGGGCATGGCTTGTGTGACTTCTCTTTCGCCGTTATCGGCGCAGCGGCAACCGAAGCATGGACGCCCGCGCCCCACCCCGATGCACCGTAAGAAGCGGTGGGGTGCCATGGGGCACCTGCGCGTAATGGTCGCTGTCGGCGCCGGAGATCGCCAGGCGGATTCGGCTGCCCTGTTTGAACAGCCAGGAGGTCGGCAGCAGCACGACCCGCATGAAGGCGGGCTCGTCGGGCACCAGCGGTGCCGCGTCGGCGCGGCTGTAGGTGCGGTATGGCCAGGCCGCTCGGTAGTTCGCGGGTGGCGCGCGCTCCTTGCGGTGCAGCGCGCGCAGCACGCCTTCGGTGACGTAGCGCACCGTGCCGTCCGCCTCGATCTCGCTGAGGAAGCAGTGAATGCCGGCATCCGGCGTGGACGCGCTGAGCCAAAGCTCGACGACGCCATGGCCGGTAAGTTCGCTGTCCTGATCGAGAGGTTCGCTGTCGTAGCGCAGCAGCGTGGCGTCACGGCCCTGCCAGTCGGTGTAATAATCCGTGGTGGCAAAGGCGGCGAGGCGGCCATAGCGGCTGTTCTGGCCTGAGCCGAACGCGAAATCGGCCTGGTGCGTGTCGGCACCGGACGAAGCCGTGCCGGTGGCCAGAACGCCCTTCGCGTCGAGGGCCAAGCCGATCTGGGTCGGGATCAGCGGCCAATCGGCAGCCGCCTGCCAGGTCTCGCCGTGCAGGGTGAAGACATGGACCGGGGCCTCGGCGTCGAGCCCGGTGTCGCGCCCCTGCAGATAATGATCGAAGAAGCGCAGAAGCTCGCCGTTGAGGCAGAACTGTGGGCCGACACCGTCGCGCCACGGCGAGACATTGCTGCGGGCACCATGGTCCCAAGGGCCCAGCAGCAGATAACGCTTTGGATTGGGCAGGGTCAGAAACCGCGCCAATGCGCCGTTGGCATAGCCGGCGCCATCCATCCAGCCGGAGATCGAATACACCGCGACGTCGGATGCTATTCCGTCCGCGTAATGGTAGGGGCTGAACGAGGCGGACGTGAACGCCGGATCGTAGGGCAGGGGCTCGGTGCGGAAGCGGAATTCGGTGATGAAGTCCGGCATGCGGAAATTGCCGAGATGCGCACGTACCGCTTCATCGCGCTTGCCGCCATTGTCGCCATCGACCGGGGCGGGACCGTCGAGCATCGGTTCGGCGTAATAGGCGAAGCCTTGCAGCATCTCGCGCTTGTCATGATCCATCGCGACCATGAGCTGATCATAGACCTCAGCCAGACGGTACAGCAGCATGCCGCCGGGATAGTAATGATCGGCATACGTATCCCACACCGCGAACAGGGGTGCGATCGCCTTGACCGATGTTCGCCCGGTGCTGGCCAGGAAGTCGCAGGCCGCGCCCACATAGGAGATGCCGGTGGCGCCGATTGTGCCGTCGGACCAGGGCTGTGCCACCACCCAGTCGGCGATCACGCCGTAGTCGTCGCGTTCGCGCGGCGAGCGGAAGCTGTCGCGTGTGCCGAAGCTGGCGCCGGTGCCGCGCACATCGACGACGACGAGCGCATAGCCACGCGGCACGAACAGGTCGCGCCAGCGCGCCGCCCCCGGTGCGGCCTCCACCCCAGCGGCACCATGCTTGAGCGAGAAGCGCCGGTAGTAGGGCGTGAGGATCAAGATGCAGGGCACGGTCCCGGCCACTGTCTCGGCCACCGTCCCGGCCCGGGACCCGTGCGGCAGATACACATCGACCGCGAGATCGCAGCCATCCGGCATGGTGACGTAGCAGCTCGAAGGCTGTCCGATCAGGAACTCCGGCGGCCGGCTGAGCAGATACGCCGTGGGCGAAACGCGCCAGGCATCTGTGGAGACATCGAGATCAGGCACGGTACCGCCTTGGCACGAGGAAGTTGGACAATGATGTCAGCAACAAGGTCGTGGCCATCAGGATGAACGCCAGCGTCGCCGAGAAGGGCCAGTTGCTGTTGGTGTTGAATTCCCAGAACACGAGCGGTGCCATCATCTGGAAGCGTGGCCCGCCCAGCAGGACCGGCGTGGCATAGGCGTTCATGCCGAGGATGAATGACAGGATGGCAGAGATCATCACCCCTGGCAGCGCCAAGGGCCACACCACCCGCCAGAACGCGCGGGAGGGCGTCGCCCCCAACCCCTGCGCCGCCTCGGTCAGCCGCTGGTCGATGCCTTCGAACACGCTCTGCAAGGTCAGCACCATGAACGGCAGGTTCACCGACAGCGTGCCGATGATGACGGCCGTGATGGTGTACATCAGGTCCACCCGCGTGCCGAACAGGC